>JAIXYF010000459.1 GCA_027490345.1 Novosphingobium sp. | reverse complement strand
TCATGGGCGGCAAGGACGGCCTGGTCCACGTTTCAGAAATCCGCAACGAGCGGGTCGAGAAGGTGACCGACGTTCTGACCGAAGGCCAGGAAGTGAAGGTCAAGGTTCTCGAGATCGATCCGCGCGGCAAGGTTCGCCTGTCGATGCGCGTGGTCGATCAGGAAACCGGTGCCGAACTGGAAGATACCCGTCCGGCCCGCGAGCCGCGTGAACCGCGCGGTGACCGGCCGGATCGCGGTGATCGCGGTGATCGTCGCGGCCCGGGCGGTCGTGACCGTGGTCCGCGCCGTGATGGCGGCGGCGGCCGTGATCGTGGCCCGCGCGGCGGCGAAGGCGGCGGCGATCATGTGCCGGCGTTCCTCAAGTCGGACGACTGATCGCTCCGGTTTGAAGCCAGATGAAACGAGGGCTCGCGGCAACGCGGGCCCTTTTTTCTTGCCTTGGCGCAAGGCGCGGAGGAACGTCTGGCGGTAGTAGAGGCGAGAGGAGACGGCGATGCGGTTCAGGCTGACCAAGGGCGCGGTTATGGCAGGGCTGCTGGCGTCTTCAGGCGCGGCGCTTGCCTGCGCTGATGTCGGTTGCGAGCCGATCTGGTCGCTGTTTGGCGGCTCGCGGGCCTGCCACAATCATGTCGTGATCGCGCCGGGCAACGACAGCCGCCTGAACCTGCTGGCCTTGCTGCGCGATTCTGCGGGGCTGGGGCTTGCCAGCGGCAACACCTATCCCGATCCCGGCTTTGACGAGACCGGGTTCGGCCACACCTTCCTCGATTGGGGCATGGCATCGCGGCAATGGGTGCCTGCGGCCGATCCGCTGGCCGATGCGCCGCCCGGCCCGTGCGAGCGGTTCGGCGCGGCGAGCCCAGCCTTTGCGGCAGCGTTGGGCGCCAACCGCGCGGTTCCTGAGGGGGAGCGTTCTGCGCTGGCCGCCGCGCGGGAAAAGCTCGTGGCGCGCTGCGCGGACAACACTTTGCCCAAAGTGCTTTCCGCCATCACGCTCACCAGCGCGCCGGGCAAGGCATTCTTTGGCTATCTGGCTGCATCCGATGCGTTCTACGCCGCGCGGTGGGATGAGGCGCGCACGGGCTTTGCCGCGCTTGTTGCTGCGCCCGATCCGTGGGTGGCTGAAACCGCGCGCTATATGGTGGCGCGCGCCGAGTTGGGCGCCGCGCTGGCCCGCAGTATTGACGAGTACGGGTTTTTCGATGGCGTGAAGTCGGCCGACAAGGCCGCGGCGCAGCGCGCGAAGGCCGCCTTGGCCGAATACCTCAAGGCCTATCCGGCAGGCCGCTATGCTGCCTCGGCACGCGGGCTGGAGCGGCGTGCGCTGTGGGTTTCGGGCGAATTTCCGGCGCTGGGCCAGCGGTACGAAGCGCTGCTGGCTGAGGCCCCGCAAGACGGCGCCGGGCTGATCGACCTGATCAACGAGGCCGACAACAAGTATCTGTCGAACAGCGAGAATCCCGATCCCCGGGGCGGTGGTCTGCTGCTGCTGGCAGCGGCGGACCTCATGGCCATGCGCGTCGCCAATCCGGATGATACCATGTCATCGGGCACCGAGACGCCGCTCGATGCGGCTACGCTGGCCAGCCAGCAGGCCAGCTTCTTGCGCGCGCCCGAGCTTTACACGTTTCTGCAGGCGAACCATGCGTTCTATGTCGCCAAGGACCATGCGCGGGTGCTGCAACTGATCCCCGATGATGCGCGCCGCGCCAGCTACACCCCGCTGGCGTTCAGCCGGCAGGTGCTGCGGGGCCAAGCGCTGGCCGCCAGAGGCGATCCCAACGAAGCGGGCTTCTGGCTGCAATTGCTGGGCGGCGCGAAGGATTTGTGGCAGCGTCCCACGGTGGAGCTGGCCCTCGCGATGAACTGGGAGCGGCATGGCAAGCTGGATCAGGTCTTCGCGCCCGGATCACCGATCACCGACCGCATGGTGCGCGAGATCCTCTTGGCTCATTCCGCCGGCCCCGCGCTGCTGCGCCGCGCCGCGCTCGATGCGGCGCGCCCGCGCGAAGAGCGCGAAGCGGCGCTGTTTACCCTGCTCTACAAGCAGCTGAGCCGGGGGGACTATGCCGGTTTTGCCAGCACGCTGCCGCTGGCGCGCGGCGATGCGCCGGTCGATGGCCTGTGGGGCTTTGGCCCCGGTGCGGCGGCCCCGCTCGGCCTGTTTGCCAAGGGGAAGACGGCGCAGGCGGGCTTTGCCTGCGTGCCGCTTGGCGCAACGGTAGCGGCGCTGGCCGCCAATCCGAAAGATACCCACGCGCGCCTGTGCCTCGGCGATTTCTGGCGGCTCAACGGGTTTGACGGGTTTGCTGTGCTCGATACGGCCCCGGCGAAAGGCGCGCTGGGCGGCGCGGCGAATGACTATCCCGGCACTCCGCTGCCGCGCGGTACGATCTATGCCGCCGCCATTGCCGATCCGCGCACGGCGCCGGGGGACCGCGCCTATGCCCTGTTCCGAGCGATCAACTGCTATGCTCCGGCGGGCTTCAACGGGTGCGGCGGGGCGGATGTGCCGCTAGCGCAGCGCAAGGGCTGGCATGAGCGGCTGAAGCGCGAGTTTCCGCGCAGCCCGTGGACGCAGAAGCTGAAGTATTACTGGTGACGCGAAGCGGGGCGGCGGCCTTGCTGGCCGTGGTGGCGCTGCTTGCCGTGCTGGCGCTTCATGGCTGCACGCAGGTAGAGGCGCCGCGCGTAGATCCTGCTGCGCATGACCGGTTCTTCCTCTGGGCGGGGGTGCCTCCGCCGCCAGCAGCCAGCAAGGCGCGGGAGCTTTATATTCTGGGCGGGGAAATCCGGCGCGGGGGCGTGGCCCGGCTGATCCCCATGCGTGCCGGGGTGCCCCGCGTGCCCCGCGCAAAGCTGTGGCTGACGATCCGGGCCGAGCGGCTCGATTGGGATGCGCCGGTCTGGGACGGGGTGCGTGCGATGCTGACGCGCTGGCGGGGAGCGGGAAACCGTCTGGAAGGCCTGCAGATCGATTTCGATGCGGCAACGCCTGGGCTGCTGCGCTACCGCGTGTTTCTGGAACGCGTGCGGCGCGAATTGCCGCCCGGCACGCGCCTTTCGATCACCGGCCTGCTTGATTGGAGCGCGAACGGCGATCCGGCCGAGCTGGCCCGGCTGGCGGGGCTGGTCGATGAAGTGGTGATCCAGACCTATCAGGATCGCACCACGATTCCCGGTTATGCCGACTATTTCCGCCACATTGATCGTCTGGTGATCCCGCACAAGATCGCGCTTGTCGAAGGCGGCGAATGGTCGGCGCCGCCTGCGCTGGTGCGCGATTCCCGGTTTGCGGGCTATGTCGTGTTCCTGCTGAAGCCGCCAGCAATCAGGCAGCCTGCTGGCGCGGATCGGGGGTCTCTCCGGCCCTGAGGATGCGGTTGCGGCCTGATTCCTTGGCGGCATACAGCGCTTCATCGGCAGCTTTCAGGGCCGCGCTCTTTTCCGGGTATGCGAAGACATCCGCGATCCCGCCAGAAAACGTGATCTTGCCGAACGGCGAATCGTTCGCGCGGTTGACCAGCCGGCGCTCGGCGATCTCCTCGCGCGCGGCATCGAGCTTGCGGAATGCCTTTTCGATGGAATGGTTGCGCCAGATCACGGCGAACTCCTCGCCGCCATGCCGCGCCACGAAGCAGCGCGCATCGGCGATGCGGTTGAGCGTCTCGCCCACGAATTTCAGCACCCGGTCACCCGCCGGGTGGCCGTGCGTATCGTTCACGCGCTTGAAGTGATCGATATCGACAAAGGCCACGCACAGCGCTTCGTCATTTGCCAGCGCCTCGCGCATCTCGCGCTCAAGCATGTGATCGAACGCGCGGCGATTGGGCAGGCCGGTGAGGTGATCCATGTCAGCCAGCCGCCGGGTTTCCTCCAACGTGGTCTGCAGCGCCTGCGCGCGGCGTTCGCTGCAGGCCAGTTCGGTTTCGATGGCGATGGACCGTTCCATCATGGCGCGGGTCAGCGCGGCGAGCTCGGTGATGACCACGCCTGCCCGGCCCACGCCTTCCAGATCATCGACATGCTGCCTGAGCGCCGTGCTGTATTCGTTGGTGGCGGTGCGCGCGCCGTTCGTGGTCTTGCTGAACTCGTCGAGGCTGTCTTCCAGCCGGCTCATGAGCACGGACAGCGCCTCGCCGCTTTTGTCAGCCGTGCTTTCGCCGCGCTGCTCCTCGATCCAGCTGAGCGTGATCGGCAGGCCCTTTTCGGTGCGCTCTAGGATGAGCTGCGCGAGACGAGGCGCCCCGCCAGTAACGCATTCGTAGGCGATCGTCAGTGTGGCAGGAAGGACTTCAAGATCGTGGTCGATCAGGAAATCGGCGATTTTGCTGGTCATCCGCCGCTTGGCGGGCAGCCAGACCTCGCGCGCGGTCAACTCGCGCGGGGCCTGCGCGCCCTCATCCGGTTCGGCGGAATCCCCGGCGGCACTGCCGCTGAACCATTGCCACCAGCGCGATTTGCGCGCGCGCTCTTCTGATGTCTCGTCGGTCATGCCAACAAGAACGGTGGCTGCCACGCGATATTAACCACAGGCAGCCACCGCAAATCCCGGAAAACCCGGGTTTTTAGACCGGATCGGACGTAATGGTCGGCTGGATCAACGCACCCTTGGCCCGCCAAAGGGCATCGGCGGCGGCGGGCGGCGATGGCCCCGCGGGAGCTGTGCCTGATAGGCGCGCCCGCAATGATTCACGCAATAAGGGAAGCCGGGGTTCACCTTATCGCCGCAGAAATGGAAATCAGGCTCACCAGGGTGGCCCATCGGCCAGCGGCAGATTCGATCATTCAGATCGAGCAGGCCGGTCTTGTCCGCCACATCCTGGCTGGGCCGCGCGGGCACGAGGCGGCGGGGCGGGGCAGGGGGGATCGGCGCCTGCTGATCACCCGGACCCTGGCGCAGGAACCCGCCGGGGCCGACCGAGACAATGCGCGGCTGGGGCGGCGGGGGCGGTGCATCATCGGCAGCAGCGGCTGCGACCGACGCAGCGGCTTGGGCCGGAGCGGGAGTCGCGCCCTGGCCTGCAGCCGAGACCGGAGCCGAGACTGAAGCTGAGCCTGAAGCTGAAACCGGGGCTGAGACCGGCGAAGAGCGCGGCACCGCGGCAGCCGGGCCTGAGTCAGCGGCGGCAACTGGTGCGCGCGGTGCGGGCGGGGGGCTGGTGGGCGTCGCTGCGACCGGGCGGGGCGCTGATGCGCGCGGTTCCGGTGCCGGGGGGTCGGCAGGCGGGCGCTGGGCTCTGGACGCTGCCTCGGACTTATCGTTGGGCTTGACCGGGGATGGGCGGGCCTTGAGGCCGAGGCGATGCGCTTTGCCAATCACGGCATTGCGGCTCACTCCGCCAAGCTCTTCTGCGATCTGGCTGGCGGTTGCGCCGCCTTCCCACATCTTGGTCAGCTTTTCGATCCGCTCGTCGGTCCAGCTCATTTCCGTTACAAACCCTTCAAAACGTGCTCTGCGCGCCATGTTGGCCGCAGGCCTTTGCCGGCCCTTTGCGGGCAGGCGGTGCAATGCCTTGCCTTGATCCGGCATGCGCGATACCGCACCGTGCATGGCCGATCAACCGACGCTCCAACAATCCGTGCCCCTTGCCGGGACCAATTCCATCAGCGGACAACCCAGCCGGGCAGGGGATTTTCCTCCGCCGGGTGAACTGCGCTTCCGCAGCATCAATCGCTTGGGGCTGTGGACCCTCTATATGAAGGAGGTGCGCCGTTTCTTCAAGGTGCAGACCCAGACGATCTGGGCACCGGCGGTCACAACCCTGCTCTATCTGATGATCTTCACGCTCGCATTGGGCGGCGGAGGCCGCGTGGTGCTGGGCGTGCCCTTCGCCACGTTCGTCGCGCCGGGCCTGATCGCGATGGGGATGATCAACAATTCCTTCGC
>JAIXYF010000134.1 GCA_027490345.1 Novosphingobium sp. | reverse complement strand
GTTGCCCATGCCGACCACCAGCACGCGCTTGCCCACGCAGTTCACTGGCTCGAATGCGCTGCGGAAGGCATGGCTGTGAAGCTGCTCGCCGTCAAAATGCCCGGGATACTCGGGAATCCGCGCGGCCCAGTGGTGCCCGTTCGCCACCACCAGCGCCTTGTATTCGCGCGTTTCCCCGCCCGAAAGCGTCACCGCCCAGCCGCCGCCGGCCTTGCGCACCGCCTTCTCGACCCGGGTGTTGAATGTGATCCCCTCACGCAGGCCGAAGTGATCGGCATAGTCGCGAAAATACTGGAGGAGCTGAGAATGGTGCGGGAAATCCGGCCAGTCCGCCGGGACAGGATAGTCCTCGAAGGCCAGCCGCCACTTCGACGTGTCTATATGCAGGCTCTGATAACAGGCGGATAAGCCATTGGGATTGTTGTAATACCAGTTCCCGCCAATATCGTCCGAGGCGTCGAACTGCTCGTAGCTGATCCCATGGTCCTTGAGCCGCTTGGCGACCGTGATCCCTGAGCAGCCCGCCCCGATGATGCAGACCCTTGCGCTGGTCATACCGCTCAATCCTGCTCCAGCCGCACCGGCATCGCGCTGAAGCCATGGAGGAAGGGGCTTGCCAGACGTTCGGGTGCCCCCACCGGCACTGGCCGCAGCCTGCGCGCGACGAGCTCGTCGATCACGGCGGCGATCTGCACTTCGGCCAGCCGCGCCCCCACGCAGCGGTGAATGCCGTGGCCAAAGCCGATATGCCGGCGCGCATTGTCGCGCCTCACATCAAACCGCTCGGCACCGGGGAACACGCTCTCGTCGCGGTTGCCGGAGATATACCACATCACGATCTTCTCGCCCGCGCGGATCTGCTGCCCGCCCACTTCGACATCGCGCGTTGCGGTGCGGCGCATGTGGGTGACGGGCGATTGCCAGCGGATGATCTCCTGCGCGGCATTGGCCGAAAGCGTCGGGTCCGCGCGCAGGGTTTCCAGCTCTTCAGGATAAAGGTGAAAAGCCTCCACCAACCCGCTGATGGAATTACGCGTGGTGTCATTCCCCGCCACGATCAGCAGCGCGATATTGGCCAGCCGTTCCAGCGGCGGCAGCTGCCCCATCGCTTCGGAATGGACCATCCGGCTCAGCAGGTCATCGCTGGGCGGCAAGGCCCGGCGTGCTTCCAGTTCGCGGTCGAAACGCACCAGCATCTCGCCCATCTGCTTCTGCCATTCGGCGCGGTATTCGTCGTTGAGGTTGTCGGCCGAAACCCCGCTGGCATAGTCCGACCAGCGCTTGAGATCGCGCCATTCGTCAAACGGCATGTCAAACAGGCTGCACAGCATCCCCAGCGTCTGCGGGATCGCCAGTTGCTCCACCCAATCAAACGTCTCGCCCAGCGGCAGCGTGTCGAACAGCATCTTCGCCCGCTCGCGCACTTGCGCTTCGAGCTTGATCATCTGCCCCGGGCTGAAAGCAGGCGCGATGACCTTGCGCTGCGCGGTGTGGATGGGCGGATCCTGCGCGATGAAATTGGGAAACTCGGCCTCGTTGATCGATTCGGCGATCGTGATGTTCCCCAGCTTCCAAGAGGAAGAGAACACCTCGGGCATAAGCTCGATCTGCTGGATCGTCTCATGCGTCACCGCAGACCAATACCCGCCGAAAGGGCTGTCCGCCCGCCAGCTTACCGGCATTTCCTTCCGCAGGAAGGCAAACGGCTCGCGCCACGCATTCTGGGTGTAAAGCGCGTCGGCGCTCACGTCATAAGGATTGAGTGCCCGCTCGCGCGTCAGCGTCTGGCTTGCCATGTCCTGCTCCATCGTGCCGGGTTAAACCCCGTTCGCCCCAGACTATCCTGCATTGCCGAAGGCTTGTCCATAAGGTTTAACTGGCCGATTAAAGGGCTGGTCAATGGGCGACTTGAGGCGGGTTCCGCTCCTTGCGCAGAACGCGGTCCGCGCGGGCCGAACGCTTCTTGAGCCAGATCACCACTCCGGTCACCGCCAGCATGGTCACCGCCAGCCCCAGCACGCTGACGAACACGCGGTAGGGCAGGCCCAGCACTTGCGCCATGTGCAGCGCAGTCAGCCAGTTGCTGAACGTGTTCACGCCGTTTTCGCCGCTCGGCCATTCGGCAGCGCGCAGCTCGCCGGTGTTGCTGTCAAACGCCACGCGGCTGCCGCCGCCATGCCGGGTGATGTCTGCGGCGGTGGTGAAGCCATAGACATAAAGGCCGCTGGCAGGGACGTGCCACAGCCAGCGCTCACGCGCGCCTTCCACCGCAAGGCCGCGCTTTGCGGCTTCTTCCGCCGCCAGCGCGCTGCCCCGCGCCGCCGCTGCGCGAAAATCAAGGCGCGGCTGATGGCGCGGCGCGGGCAGGGCGGCCTCTACCAAGACCATCCGCGCATCGCGCCCGCCCAGCGCCTGCATCACCGGGATATGCACTTGCGGCAAATTGAACGAGACGCTCGACCACGCAAACACCAGCAGCATCGGCCACAGCCACAGGCCGCCCGCGCGGTGCAGATCGAAGTTCAGCTTCCAGCGCGCGGCGCGCCAGCGCACCCGCCAGCTTGGCCGCCAACGTTCCAGGAAGGGGGCGGAGGCGGGCTGCTGGCGCGCCGGGGGCAGGGTCAGCCAGAAGCCGACGAAGCAGTCCAGCGTCCAGACCAGCGCGGCGATCCCGAAGGCCGGCGTGCCAATTGTGCCCAGCGCCAGCGAAAAGTGCAGCCGGTAGATAAACGGCACGAGGTTCTTGATCCCCTGCGAAATCGCACCCCATTCGCGGCGGCCCTGCTCTGCGCCGGTCACCGGGTTCAGAAACAGGTCATCCCAATCGGGCACGCCCGGTCCGGGTTCGCGCTCCAGCCCGGTGGCGGGGTCCAGCCAGTGCAAGTGCAGCCGCAGCGCCTTGCCCGGCTCGACGCTGAGCGGCAGGAAATCCACCGCCGCCCCAGGATAGCGCGCCAGCACGTCCTCGCGCACACGCAGCGGATCGGTCGTGCCGCGCCAATCGGAGGCATGCAGCTGCGGCGCGGTCGCCATCTCCAGCTCCTCGATCCACGGCAGCAGCGATCCGGTCAGCCCCGCCACGCCCAGAAACAGCGCCAGCGTGAGGCCCGCCCAGCGGTGGACGACGACCCACAGGCTACGCTGCAGCAGGCCCTGCGCTGCCGCCGCCATCAGAACGCCATGCCGATCGAGGCGGTCACATTGCGCGGCGGGGCGATGAACCCCTGATCCCAATAAAGGCTGGCCACATGCCGGTGGTTCGTCACGTTCGCCACATTGAGATTGAAGCGCACGGCCTCGGATATCCGGTAGCCCGCCTGAAGCTGGAGCGTGGCATAGCTGCCTTGCCGGATCGTTCCGGTGGCGCCAGCAGTGGAAATCGCCCCCTGCCAGCGCAGCGCTGCGCCCAGTTGTACAGCTTTCACCGGTTCCCAGCGCACGAGCATGGTGGCCGTGGTGCGCGGCACATAAGTGCGCACGCGGGCGCTGTCGCGTCCTTCGAGGGAGAGATGCGCCACCCCGCCCTGAACCGTAAGGCCCGGCGCAAGGCGGCCGCCGATTTCGGCCTCCACACCCTGGCTGCGCACAAAGATGCCGCGATAGAGCGTCTGGCCCAGCGCCGCATCGAAACCGGCGGCTTCGGCCAGATTCGTCTGCTCCGACCGGAACAGCGCGAGCGAGGCAAACAGCGCTTTGTCTGCCGTCTCGCCTTTTACCCCCGCTTCCCAGCTCACCCCTTTGGCCGAACCCACCGGCTTGAAGTCGGTGCCCAGCTCCTTCTGCGGATTGAAGATGTCGCTGTAGCTGGCGTAGAGGTTGACCCCCGCCAAGACCTGATAGGTGGCCCCCACGAATGGGCTCACCGCCCGCTCTTGCCGCGCCGCGCTCACTCCGAAGGTAAAGCCGGTGGTTTGCACATCGATCAGGTTTGCGCCCAGGATCAGGCTCAATCGGTCGGTCAGGCTAAGGTCTGCGGCGCCGCGCACGCGCCACTGCCGGTCGTTGATGTTCGCGCTTGTCACTGGCGCGCCAAAGGCAGGGAAGGGCACCTCGCTCCCGTCCCACCCGCTTGCAAGCGGCGGCAATGCGCCCCACGCCGGATCCGTGAATGGCACCGGATAGGACAGATAGCCGAACCGCGCCGCGGTGCGCTGCAGGCCGAAAGTCAGGTGCTGTTCGCGCCCGAAAAGCGGGAACGATCCGTTCACCCGGTTGTCCCAGATCCAGCCCCGCGCGGTGGAAAGATAGCCGCCCGGATAGCCCAGCAGCCCCAGCCCTGTCGCCGCATCGGGCGTGCCATAGACATAGAACAGCCGCGACGGTTCATCGTTGATCCGCCGGGTCAATTGCGTGCGCCACGTCCAGCCCGGCGCAAAGGTCCATGTCGCCTCGCCATAAGCCGTCTGGTCGGTGGTTTTCCAATAGGTCCAGTCTTGTGTGGTCGATGTGCCGAAGTCCCAGTCCAGTTGGTCGCCGGCACTGTCGATCAGCGGTAGCGCGCCCCACAGCACCCCGCGCGATGTGCCTTCCTGCCGCGCATATCCGAACGAGACCGCCAGGTTTTCGGCCAACCTGCCATCCACAATCGCCTGAATGGCGGTCCGGTTCGCGCGATAGTCTCTCAGATAGGAATCGGCATTTTGCGCCGCGCCGGAAATGCGCAAACCCCATGTGCCATCGGCGGAAAGCGGTGTGTCGATGTCGATTTCGCCGCGCACCCGGTTCCACGAAGCCGCTGTAAGTTCGCCTGCGATGCGGCGTTTGCCGGTGGATCGCTTGCGGGTGTAGTTGATCGTGCCTGAAGGGTTCCCCACGCCGGAGAGCAGGCCGTTCGCCCCGCGCACAACTTCGATCCTGTCCCACAACGCCGTGTCGAGCGAACCGATCGATGGGCCCCAGATATTGGGCAATTGCACCCCGTCGATCATCGCCTCGGTGATATCGAAACCGCGCGCGTTGTAATAAGTCCGGTCGGTCTCGGCCTCCTCCACGTTCACGCCCGTGACATAGCGCAGCACATCGTTGACCTCGTCGAACGCGAAATCGTCAAGCACGCCCCGGTCGATCACGGTGACGGATTGGGGCGTGTCAACAATCGCCAGTGGCAGCCCGGTGGCGCTGGCGGAGACGGCCACAGTCCGTTCGCCGATGACCACGATGCGGCTAGCGGCGGCATCTCCCTCGTCTCCTCCTTCAGCGGCGGCACGGGCCGGGGCGGCGGCGATGGCCAGTGCCGCAAGTGAGGCAGCGGCAAATAGCGGGGCCTTAGTGATCATCGTTTGGCGCATGGTTTTGCCCTCCTGTCTGGTGTGGACAGCGCCTTAATGCGAGTCTCTCGCAAGAGTCAATGCAAGTGAGAGTCATTTGCAATAATGGAATGTCACGAAACTTGCCAAACGGGCGTTGCCCTAGGGTTCCTGCCGCTCTAAAGTGGCGCCACCCCGGGGAGCCGCTGGGCCTTGACGATCCATCGCCAAGGCTTTCAAAAATGGCTGAGAGGGGCGGTTAGCATCGCCCGACCCGTCGAACCTGAACCCGTTAGCACGGGCGGAGGGAGTGGCCGGTCTTGCCCCCGCGCCATCCGTCCGTCCGTTCCAAGGAGCGCGAAAGATGGCCGATATCAATTCCCGCCTCGAAAATGGCCCGCAGGCGACGCCGATTGGCGTCACCACCGGCCCGATCCGCGGCAGCCGCAAGATCCACGTCGAAAGCCCGCGCTTCCCCGGTCTGACGGTCGCCATGCGCGAAATCGCGCTTGAGCCCAGCGCGAATGAACCGCCCTTGCGCGTTTACGATACCTCCGGGCCCTACACCGATACCAACGCCGATATCGATATCGCCAAGGGCCTGCCCCAGCTGCGCCGCGAATGGATTGTGGGCCGCGGCGATGTGGCGGAATACGATGCGCGCGAAGTGAAGCCCGAAGACAACGGCCAGCTCGGCCCGGATCGCTCGGGCGGCGTGCCCCCGTTCCCCATGCCGACCAAGCGCCCTTTGCGCGCGCTCCCCGGCGCGAACGTCAGCCAGATGCACTACGCGCGCAAAGGCATCATCACGCGCGAGATGGAATATGTCGCCATCCGCGAAAATCTTGGCCGCAAGCAGCTGAAAGATGCCGCGCTGCGCGATGGTCAGGATTG
>JAIXYF010000366.1 GCA_027490345.1 Novosphingobium sp. | reverse complement strand
GATGATGGCGTGATCCACTTGGCCGACGGGACCGAGCCGCGCCTGCTGCTCGTCGCCACGGTGCTCGCGCACTCGGTCATGCTCTCACGCGATGAAATGCTGGTGTCCGAAGTGTTTGATTCCAGTGTGCCCTTGGTCGCGGACCTGCAGATCAACGGCAAGGCGCGGCTGTCGATCCCCGCCGTCATGCGTATGGTCGGCGGCGTTCTGGCGGCGCGCCACCGCGTGATGGGCACCGCGCAGGCCGGTGAGCGGCCTGATCTCCTGTGGGATCACCCCGATCTTGATCGGCTCTACACCCGGCTGGAGGCCGAATACGAACTGGGCGAACGCGCCGAAGTGCTGGAACGCAAGTTCGGCGCGCTGGGCGATTTCACCGACGTGCTGCTCGATATCGCGCAGGACAAGCGCGCCGTGCGCCTCGAAGTTGCGATCATTGCGCTGATTGCCGTGGAACTGCTGCTCTCGATCGGCAAATCGCTTATGGGCGGGGGCTAGGGCGCGATCTCGCGCACCAGATACGTCACCGTCTTCCCGCGCCCAGCCAACTCCGCGCTGCCCGCTTCGGCAAAGCCCAGCGCCCGGTGAAAGGGAGCTGACGCCGGATTGGGCGGCTCGGCATTGACCTCGCAAGCAATCACCGTATGCCCTGCCGCCGCCGCCGCCTCGAACAAGGCGGAATAGAACCGCCGTCCCCAGCCCTGCTGGCGCTGCGCGGGCGCAACGATCACCCGGTCGATATAAACAAAGCGCGGATAGCGCGCGCAGAACCACTGGTAATTGGGGCTGGCATAGTCTGCATCCTGATCCACCGCGAGGAGGAAGGCCTGCGCCCCGCCCGCTTCGCAGGTGCCCAGATAGAACGCCTTATCGATCAGCGCCGACAACCCCGCCAGATCGAGCGAGGATGTTTCGGTCACATGCGCCTGGTTGAGCGCCAGCATGGCTGACGCGTCAGGCTCGCTCACTCCACCGTCACCGATTTGGCCAGATTGCGGGGCTGGTCCACGTCCGTGCCCTTGGCCACGGCCACATGATAGGCGAGCAGCTGCACCGGCACGGCATAGACCAGCGGCGCAATCAGCGGATGCACCTTCGGCATCTCGATGGTCGCAAGGCAGCCCTCACCCGCCTCGGCAATGCCTGCCGCGTCCGAAATCAGCACCACTTTGCCGCCGCGCGCGCGCACTTCCTGCATGTTGCTCACGGTCTTTTCAAACAGCGGGCCGGACGGCGCGAGCACGATCACCGGCACGGCCTCGTCGATCAGCGCGATGGGACCATGCTTCATCTCCCCCGAAGCATAGCCTTCGGCGTGGATATAGCTGATTTCCTTGAGCTTCAGCGCGCCTTCCAGCGCCAGCGGATAATCCGGGCCGCGGCCCAGATAGAGCACGTCGCGCGCCGGGGCGATGAGGTGCGCCATCGCCGCGATCTCGTCGTCATGCGCCAGCGCAGCATTGAGCGCGGCAGGGGTTTCCGCCAGATGGCCGACGATTTCGGCTTCCTCAGCCTTGCTCAGCCGCCCGCGCCTGACTGCCATATGCGCCGCGAGCGCCGCGAGCACGGCCAGCTGACAGGTAAACGCCTTGGTGCTGGCCACACCGATTTCCGGCCCGGCATGGGTGGGCAGCAGCAAGTCTGCCTCGCGCGCCATCGAGCTGGTCGGCACATTGACCACCACCGCAATGGTCTGCCCTGCCGCCTTGCAATGGCGCAGCGCCGCCAAGGTATCCGCCGTCTCACCGCTTTGCGAGATGAACAGGGCAAGGCCGCCCGGCTCCAACACAGGATCGCGGTAGCGGAACTCGCTCGCCACATCGATATCGACCGGCAGACGCGCGAACTGTTCGAACCAATACTTCGCCACCATGCCGGCATAAAAGCTGGTGCCGCAGGCCACGATGGTCACGCGGCTGATGGCCGAAAGATCGAAATCGATCTGCGGCAGCGCCACCGTCTGGTCGATCCGGCGCAGATAGCTGCGCAGGGTCTGCGCCACCACGGTCGGCTGTTCGAAGATTTCCTTCTGCATGAAGTGGCGGAACTCGCCCTTCTCGATTGCCGAAGCGGTTGCGCCCGAGGCAACGATCGGCCGCGTGACGGGCTGGTTGTTCACGTCGAAGATTTCAGCGCCCTCGCGCGTAATCACCACCCAGTCGCCCTCTTCGAGATAGGTGATGCGCTGGGTCAGCGGCGCCAGCGCCAGTGCGTCGGAGCCGAGGTAGGTCTCACCCTCACCATACCCCACCACCAGCGGCGAGCCCAAACGCGCGCCGATCAGCATGTCATCACGCGAACGGAAGGCGATGGCGAGCGCAAACGCGCCGCGCAGCGTGGGCAGCACGGCCTTTACCGCGTCCTGCGGCGAAAGCCCGGCCTCGACTTGCTCCGAAACCAGGTGCGCCACCACTTCGGTATCGGTCTCGCTCTCGAACGTGCGCCCGCGCGCCATCAGGGCATCGCGCAGCGGCTTGAAGTTCTCGATGATCCCGTTGTGCACCAGTGCCAGTTCGCCGGTGGCATGGGGGTGCGCATTGCTCGTGGTGGGCGCGCCGGGGGTTGCCCAGCGCGTGTGGGCAATGCCGATCAGGCCCGAGGCGGGATTGCGCGCCAGTTCGAGCACCAGATTGTTCAGCTTGCCCTCGGCCCGCCGCCGCACCAACTGGCTGTCCTCCACCAGGCAGATCCCCGCGCTATCATAGCCGCGGTATTCCATGCGGCGCAGGCCATCCACCAGCCGATCCGCGACCTGTTCCTTGCCGACAATTCCGATAATTCCGCACATGGAGCGAGGGACTTTCTCTCAGAGAGTATAGGGCACGCGGATGCCCGGCATTTCAGCCGGGAAATCCTTGATGTTGCGGGTGACGAGGATCGCGCCGTTGATCTGCGCCGTGGCGAGAATATAGGCATCCATCAGCTTCATGCGGCTGCGATAGCGGATATCGGCAGCGGCCATGGCAATGCGCGCGTCGATCTCCACCGTCTCGAAATGGCTGAGCGCCTCACGCACCAGATCGCGCCGCTCCAGCGTCTCGCCGGCCAGTACTTCGGTCCACACGATCCGGCTGATGCGCTGGCGGCGATAGCGCGAAAGCTCCGCCGTCGCCTGCGGCAGGCGCTTCAGCCAATCGATGACGATGTTGGTGTCGAAAAAGGGATCGGACACAGTTCAGATCTCGTCGTAAGGACGGCGATCCTCGCGGATAGCGCGCTGGTATTCGACCCCATCCGGGATATCCTCACGGTCTGCCCAGAGCCCGGCGTAGCGCTCGATCCAGTCGTTGCTGCGGTCCCCCTGCACAAGGAACAGCCGCACCGCTTCACGCACCAAGGCCGCGCGCGAACGGCCCTGCTCGGCCGCGCGGGCGTCGAGCTTGGCAATGTCTTCGTCCGGCAAGTCTGCAAGAATGCGTGTCATGGTGATATCACGATATCATATCATGATATCGTGTCAAGAGGAATCGCTGGCGCGACGTGCTGAGGCAACTTGCGTCTGGTCACCCACTAAGTAACCTTCACAGGTAAACAAGTCCGTACGGCAGATGCGGGAAAAGAGGACATCCACCATGACCGCAACGCTCAAGGTTTATCACTTGCCCGGCGCCTGGGGCCTGCCCACGGTCAGCCCGTTCTGCCTCAAGCTTGATGCCTGGCTGCGCATGACCGGCATCGCGCACGAAAGCCACACTGCCGCCACGCCCTTCGCGGGGCCCAAGGGCAAGGCCCCGTGGATCGAGCAGGACGGCACGAAACTCGGCGATTCCACCTTCATCATCGCGCACCTGATGGAGCAATACGGCGTCGATCCGGACGCGCACCTCACACTTGCGCAGCGCGGCACGGCGGTGGCGATCCAGCGGCTGATCGATGAGAACCTTTACTGGACAATGGTCCATGATCGCTGGGTTCCCGAGGCGAACTGGCGCATTTTTCGGGATGTCGTGCTGGGCGGACTGGCCCTTCCGCTGCGCCGCGCGCTTGGCCCCGTCGCCCGGCGCGGGGTGAAGAAGCAGCTGCAAGGCCACGGCATCGGCATCCACACCCCGCAGGATATCGCCGCCATCGGCCG
>JAIXYF010000073.1 GCA_027490345.1 Novosphingobium sp. | reverse complement strand
GACGCACGTGACCGGCTCGTCCTTGCCCATATCATAGAAGCGGGTGCCGCACTTCGGGCAGCCGTGCTTTGCGCCCCATTCAGGCTTGACCATGCGAAATCCTTAAATCTTGCGTCCGCGCCGAAATGCGGACGGCTCAATGGCAGTGCTTGATGAAGACGCGCGGTCTCCTAGAATCAAGCGAGGGGCGCGCCTTGCCATAGGCGCGGGGCGCTGTCAAAAGCGCGCCCGCTTCAGACGCATTTGATCCCGGAAAGACCTGCCCCGTGCACCCAGCCGAAACCTCCGCCCCGCGCCCCCGCCGCTTCACCGCCGCCGGGCCGCTGACCGGGCGTATCCGGGTGCCCGGTGACAAGTCGATCAGCCATCGCTCGATCATGCTGGGTGCGCTGGCGGTGGGCCGCACGCGGGTCACAGGGCTGCTCGAAGGCGAGGACGTGATGTCCACCGCTGCCGCGATGCGCGCGATGGGGGCGACCATCGAACGCCAGCACAGCGGCGAATGGCTGATCGACGGTGTGGGCGTCGGCAGCCTGCTGCAACCCCCAACCGCGCTCGACATGGGCAATTCGGGCACGTCCACCCGTCTGCTGATGGGCCTTGTGGCCAGCCATCCGATCACCGCCACGTTCATCGGCGATGCGAGCCTTTCCAAGCGCCCGATGGGCCGGGTGATCGAGCCACTTTCGCAGATGGGCGCAGATTTCACCGCTGCACCGGGGGGCAGGTTGCCGCTGACGCTGCGCGGCACCGCGCCTGCCGTGCCGATCGCCTACCGCCTGCCGGTCGCCTCGGCGCAAGTGAAAAGCGCGGTGCTGCTGGCGGGGCTCAACACGCCGGGCATCACCACCGTGATCGAACCCATCCCGACCCGCGACCATTCCGAACGGATGCTGCGCGGCTTTGGCGCGCAGCTGGCAGTCGAAGTGGCGGCAGACGGCACGCGGACGATCCACCTGACCGGCGAGGCCGAGCTGCGCCCGCAGACCATCGTGGTGCCCGGCGATCCTTCGTCTGCCGCGTTTTTCGTGGTGGCGGCGCTGATCGTGCCAGGCTCGGACCTGGTGATCGAGAACGTCGGCCTCAATCCCACGCGCGCCGCGCTGTTTGATGTGCTGCGCGCGATGGGCGGCCAGATCGAGGAACAGGACCGGCGCGAGGTCGGCGGCGAACCCGTGGCAGACTTGCACGTGCGGCATTCGGCGCTGACCGGCATTGCGGTCGATCCGGCGGTCGTGCCGAGTATGGTGGACGAATTTCCGGTGCTGTTCGTGGCCGCCGCGCTGGCCAGCGGGCGCACGGTGACGACCGGGCTGGAAGAACTGCGCGTGAAAGAGAGCGACCGCATCGCGGTGATGCGCGCGGCGCTGGAACTGGCGGGCGCGCGCGTGACCGAAACCGCAGACGGCCTGATCATCGACGGCACGGGCGGAGAGCCTCTCGCGGGCACACCAGAGGGCGCCGAGATCGCCACGCACCTTGATCACCGGATCGCCATGAGCATGGCCGTGGCCGGCCTTGCCAGCCGCGAGGGCGTGGACGTGGATGATACCCGCCCCATCGCCACCAGCTTTCCGGTGTTCGAGGCGCTGCTGGCACAAGCGACCGGACTGGCAGAAGCGACTGGGCTGGCACAAGCGACTGGCCAATGATCATCGCCATCGACGGGCCGACCGCATCGGGCAAAGGCACCATCGCCAAGGCTCTGGCCGTCCACTTCGGCCTGCCTCACCTCGATACAGGGTTGCTCTACCGCGCCGTGGGGCGGCAGGTCTGGCTGCGCGGCGGCAATCCGGATGATCCGGCCGACGCGCTGGCAGCGGCCGCATTTCCCGAAAGCCTGCTGGATGATCCGGCGCTGCGCAGCGAGGAGACCGGCGCGCTGGCCAGTCGGGTTTCGGTCCACGCGCCGCTGCGCGCGGCGCTGCTGGTACGCCAGCAGGCGTTTGCCCGCCAGCCGGGCGGCGCCGTGCTTGATGGCCGCGATATCGCCACGGTGATCGCGCCCGAAGCCGAGGCCAAGCTCTTCGTCACCGCCAGCGTGGCCGCGCGCGCACAGCGCCGCTGGCTGGAAATGCAGAAGCGCGGCGAGGCGGTGACCCGCGAAGCGATCGAGGCAGACCTTGCACTGCGTGACGAGCGCGACCGCAACCGGGCTGCCGCGCCCCTGCGCCAGGCGGAAGGCGCCGCGCTGCTCGATACCTCCGCCCTGCCCGCCGAAGCCGCGATTGCAGCAGCCATCGCGCTCGTAGAAAAACAGCTGGAAGCCCGGCCATGACCCTAACCATTCGCGAATACAGCGACGACCTCGCGCAGCACTTCCACGATATCAATGCCGAGTGGATCGAGGCCATGTTCGTACTCGAACCACTGGACCGAGAGGTGCTGCAAAACCCGCGCGAGAAGATCATTGCACCCGGCGGGGTGATCCTGTTTGTTGACGTGCTGGGGGTCGGCATTGTCGGCACCTGCGCGCTCAAGCCTACGGGCGGCGGCGGCTATGAACTGACCAAGATGGGCGTGCGGGAAAGTGCGCGTGGAACCGGCGCAGGCGCTTTCCTTCTGGAAGCGGTAATTGCACGCGCCTTGCAGATCGGGGCCGATCCGCTTTATCTCCTGACAAATCAGGACTGCGCGGCAGCTATCCACTTGTACGAAAAGCTGGGTTTCCGGCACGACGCCGCAATCATGAGTGACTACGGCACGCGTTACGCCCGGTGCGATGTGGCGATGCGCTATGCGCCCTGAGCAAGCGTAGCGGGAGCAGGGCCCACTTCTGCCAACGGCTGGGCCTGATAGACCGCGACATCGCCCACACCCTTGAGATTGATCGTGACAGGCGCACCGAAACCCGTTCGGTTGCGCGCGCGCAGCCATGTAATCTCGGATATGGCGATGCCGTTGACCGGCGCGTTGGCATCCAGCCGCGCGGCGATATTCACCGTATCACCCCAGTAATCATAGGCCATGCGCGAGTCGCCAATCACGCCGCCAACGACCGGGCCGCTATGGATGCCGGCGCGCAAGCCCACCTCGACCCCGGCGCCGCGCCCCATTTCGGGAACGCCCGCGATCACCGCACGGGCGAAAGCAATGGCGGCATCCGCGCTGTTGTCCGCGGGCACATTGCCCCCGGCGATGGCGAGATAGGCATCGCCCACGGTCTTGACCTTCTCCACCCCGAACTCGCGCGCACAGGCATCGGCATGGCTGAAGAAGGCATTGAGCAGTTCGACAAGATGACCGGGCGAGACGCGCTTGGCCAGCGTGGAGAAGCCCACCATGTCGATGAAGATCACGCTGGCATCGGCATAGGAATCGGCGACAAGAAGCCCGCTGCGGATTCGGTCCACCGCGGCGGGCGGCAGCATGTTTAGAACCAACTCCTCGTTGCGCGCGCGCTCTGCATCAAGCGAGTCCGCCAGCTGGAATGCAGCGCGGCTGGTGCGCCCCACAGCCAGGTTGATCGCCGCCATAATCAACGAACCGCTGGAGAAGCTGACTACGGCATAGACCACACCCGACAATTTCGGCTGCCCACTGGTGATCTGCGCCAACCATACGAAGAAATCGCAGCCCAGCCAGGCAAGGAACGTGCGCGGCCGGCCTGCGAGCGTAAGCGCTGAAAAGGCTACGACGATCAATTTGTTGATTGAACCGATAACGTGCAGCGTGGAATCAAGGCTGGATAAGTGCTCGTACAGCACAACGTTGATCACGCCCACCAGCATTGAAAGGGCAAGGAGCGCGATGAAATCGACCGCAGGATAGCGGATGTAGTCATCCCAGAACGTGATGCCGATATAGCCGCCGCAGACCAGCAGAGCGAGGCCTAGAAAAATCGCGAGCTCCGCGTTGTCGGTCACGCCGAGAAACATCGGATTTATGATCGTGTAGGCCAGCGCCACGATCATGAAGATCACCCCGTAGAGCCGCACGAAAGGCAACCGCAATGTTCGTGCCTGCCGCGAATAGCGCGCCTCGGTCTCGTCGTCGGCAAACCGGCTGAATACGCCGGGCCGCATCATGTCGATGGCAAACATGCTCGCAATCCTCGCGCCGCCGCCGATGCAGCGCCCGGACCCAATTTGGCCGTAACAGTTGAGAGCCTACCGCACAAAGCCTGCAGGCAGGATAAAGGTGCCAAAACCGCAGCAAGCAGGTCCGAGCAACAAACGATTTAGGGGTTTCTGCGTAAATACTGAACCGGAGACAGCCTCTGCCGTCCTAATGCATGTGGTAAACACGTGCAGCAGGAGTGGGCCGATGATCGACGAATTCAACGGGATCGGGCATATCAACGAGCGCCGCGCCAAGCGCGTCGGTTTCGAACTGCCGGTGCGCTGCAAGCACGGGCTGGTGCGGTCAACGGTCATGCTTAAGGACATGACCACGCATGGCGCGCGGATCGAAGGCATTCCCCGCCAGCGCATTGGCGAGTCCATTACGCTGTTCCTCCCCGAACTGGCGCCCAAGCTGGCGTTCGTCGTGTGGTCGAAAGACAAGACTTCCGGCCTTGAATTCGAATTGCCGCTGCATGAAAACGTGTTTGCCAATCTGGTCGCCGATTTCGCCATCGGCCATCTGCAGCGGCTGGAGCAGGGCCGCCCGGCAGCCGATGCGCAGCCGCACGTTGCGGCGCAGGCCAGCCCGGCCGTGCCGCCAACCCGTCACGCGGCCTGATCCGACGCGGAAATTGCCTTGCATCTTCGCTGATTCCCGCTAATGGGCTGCGCTTCCGCAAGTCAGGGCGCAGGCCCCACCGCGGAAATCCAAAGAAAGCCGGAGGGGCCCCGCAATACCGCGGATCAGCCAGCGATCGGTTAGATTGATGAAGGACGCTAGGGCCCATGCCGCTTTACGAGCATGTTTTCCTCGCGCGTCAGGATCTGAGCCAGGCTCAGGTTGACGCGCTTGCCGCCACCGCCACCGAAATCGTCGAACAGGGCAACGGGAAGGTCGTCAAGACCGAG
>JAIXYF010000178.1 GCA_027490345.1 Novosphingobium sp. | reverse complement strand
CTTCCGCCGCATTCAAGGGCACGCGGCCCGCCCGCCATTCCGCCTCCACCGCGCGGCACACCGCCAGCGGATCGAGAAGCCCGCAATTAAGATATTGCGCGATGACCGCGTGATAGAGGAACGGCTCGCCCTCCAGCATCGCATCCTGATAATCGCCGAAGCGCGGCAGCGCGCGCTGCACGAAGGCGGCAAAGGCGGCCTGTGCATCCGCACGGGTGACGGCGAATTGGAACGGCTCCAGATCGCCGAAATGGTTGCCAAAGCGCGCCTCCACCAGCGCCATGACCTCCCGCGTGATGCTATCTGGCGCAAATAACGGCGGGCGGGGCATGAACAAGTCGGGCGCGGCGGCCTTGCGGTTTTCCGCGTCGTAGTTCCATTCGCCGCCTGCAGGCTTGTCGCCCTCCATCAAGAGGCCGGTGCGGCGGCGCATGTCGCGGTAGAAATACTCCATCCTGAGCGCCTTGCGGCCTTCGGCCCATGTCCGGAACACCGGCAGCGGACAGACGAAGCGCGTATCGGGGAGGACTTGGACGGGGATACCGAGCTGCGCTTCCCAGCCTGCAAACATCTGCGCCACGCGCCATTCCCCTGCTTCGGTGACGAGCAGGCTGTCCGGATTGCTCGCGGCAACAGCTCGCGCAACTTCACTGGTGAAGCTGCCGGTGTTGCCCGGATCATCGAGCTTCACATAGTCCACCGCCCAGCCGCCTGCGCGCAGTTCTTCGGCGAAGTGGCGCATGGCGCTAAAGAGGAAGGCGATCTTCTTCTTGTGGTGGCGCACATACGTCGCCTCTTCGGTCACCTCGACCATCAGCACGCGGTCCAGCGCCTTGTCTGCCGCCTGAAGCGAACTGAGCGAGAGGCTGAGCTGATCGCCCAGCACCAGGATGATGCGGCTCACAGGTCCAGCGCCAGTTGCGAGGTTACAGGGGCGCGATCTGCTCGGCGAAGAGACTTCTGTCCGGTCATCGGCATGCCCGCCTTGCGGCTGCCATGCTTCTCGGCAATCCGGCTGGCGGCTGTGCGGTGGCCCGATCCCTTGCGCACCGCATGCAGCGCATCACGCGCAGCAGCGGCGGCCTTTGCATGATCGACAATGGGTGGCGGATAGGCAAGGCTTGCCGCGCCGTCCCAGCGCCATGGTTCATGGATCAGCGGCGCGGGCACATCGGCCAGTTCGGGCACCCACTGGCGCACGAACACGCCCTCGGGGTCCTGATCGTGGCCCTGCTTCACCGGGTTGTAGACGCGCATTGTGTTGATCCCCGTGGTGCCTGACTGCATCTGTATCTGGCTCCAGTGAATGCCCGGCTCGTAATCGACAAACTGGCGCGCGAGGTGCAGCCCCGTGGCGCGCCATGGCAGCCAGAGCTGGTAGCTGGCGAACGATACCAGCATCGCGCGCATCCGAAAATTGATCCAGCCATGCGCCGCCAGCGCGCGAATACAGGCATCGACAAAGGGATAGCCGGTCTGGCCCTCGCACCACGCCGCCAACCGCTGCGCATCGGGCTGGTCGGGGCGTAGACCATTATAGGCGGGATGCAGGTTCTCGAACTCGATGCGCGGCTCGTCCTCCAGCTTCTGCATGAAGTGGCAGTGCCAGTGCTGGCGCCCGCTGAACGAGATCATCGAGGCGCGCCAGCTGCGCGCGGCTGCGCTTTCATCCCCGCGCAGCCCGGCCTGCCGCGCCCGGCTGGCCTGCGCCACCTCGCGCAAGGAAAGCGTGCCCCACGTGAGGTGCGGCGAAAGGCGAGAGCTGGCATCGAACGCGGTGACGGGGCTCGACATCTGCCAGCGAAAATCACGGCCCCGCCGTTCGAGAAAACTGGCCAGCGTGGCAAGGCCCACTGCGCGCCCGCCGGTCTGCCGGTGCGGGCAGAGATCGGGCGCAAGGCCCAGATCAGCGGCGGCGGGAATGCGCGTGGGCCAATCGGCGCCCAGCGGCTGCAACCCGGCGGGCGGCGCGGTCGGCGGCTCGGCCATGCGCTGTTCCCACGCCCGCGCCCAGCCCGCCCGCGTCTTGAGGCGGCGCACCACGCCGTTCTGCGGCACTTCATGCCAAGGCACGCCCGCCGCGCGCGCCCATGCGGCCACCGCCTTGTCGCGCGCATAAGTCCAGCCGTTGCCGGTTTCCTCGTGGCTCCACAAAGCGGCGATGCCATGGCGCTGGTGGATGGTGCGCAGCACTGCCACCGCATCGCCCCGCACTACGCACAGCGGTTGGCCCAGGCGCGCCAGCTCAGCCTGCAATTCAGCGAGGCTTTCGGCGGCGAAAGCCCATTGGCGCGCCGATGCGTCCGGCTCGGCCCACAGCCCCGGCTCTGCCACATAGAGCGGCAGCACCGGCCCCGCCGCTGCGGCCAGCGCCAGCGGGCGGTGATCCGCCGTGCGCAGATCGCGCTTGAACCACACGATCTGCAGGGCTTGTTTCACAGCAGGCCATCCGCGCGCAGATGGCCTTCGATCTCGGCATCGAAGGCAAAGAACCCGCGCCGTGCGGGCGGCCACACTCCGGCATCCCAGCCCCGCCGCACCGGGCGCAGCGCAATCCCCGCCGCGTCGAGCATCGGCGCAAGCGCGGCCAGCGCATCGGCCACCGGACCAACCGGGGCGGCGGGCGTCAGCACCTGCCGCGCGCCCGCCGCCTGCGCCGCCGTGATCAGCGTTTCGGCATCGAGCTTGTCCGCAAGGGCCGCCCCGCAGCCGAACTGCGCCGCCGCGCGGGCTGCGGCGTCAGCCGTGCCCTCAGCCGCAAAGCGCCGCGCCGCATCGCCCCACAGCAGCACCGGATCGCACACCGCGTGCACGGCGCGCACCGGCGCATCGGCAGCAAACAGCGATTCGGGATGGAGATCCTCATGATGCACCAGCAGCAGGCTCGGCGCGGCCCCATCGGGCGCGGCCAGCACGGGCAGTTTGCCCGCAGGCCCCACCGGTGGTTCGATCAGGGCAGCCGCCTCCTGCGCCAGCCCGCGCGGCGCAAAGCGGCCTTCGGTGTAGCGCGCAATGTTGTCTGCGCGTGCCAGATACGTCTTGCCCGCCGTTTGCAGCCCCGCCACCCAGCGCCACGACAGCGTGTTGCTGGCCGCATCGGCATCGATCAGGTGGCGCAGAAAGAAATCGGCGCCCAACGCCCAAGGCAAGCGCAGCGTGAAGATCCAGATCGAGGCAAACCACATCCGCGCGTGATTGTGGAGATACCCGGTCTCCACCAGTTCGCGCGCCCAAGCATCGAAGCCATCGATCCCGGTGCGGCCAGCTTCCGCCGCGAGCAGATCGGCACTGCCGCCTGCCCCATCGTGCGCGGCATCGCGCTCTGTCAGAAAACGCTGCCACACCGCTGGGCGCAGTTCGAGCCAGCCCTTCCAGTATGTGCGCCAGCAGACTTCCTGAACAAACTTGCCGCACGCTGCCAAACTGTGCTGCGCCAGCGCGGCAGCCACCACCTCGCGCTCGGTCAGCAGCCGATAGCGGATCGCCGGCGAAAGCCGCGAGACGGCGCCGGGCCGGTCTGGCCCCGGATCGGTGTTGCGGCCCGAGGCATAGGCCGCGCCAGCGCGGGGCACGTACTGGCTGAGGTGATCGAGCGCGGCGCGGCGCGTGGGTGCAAGAAACATGGTCCAGCCCTTGGCGCTGCCAGGCGCCGCAGCCCAGATGATCATGCGGGCATCGCTCCGTACCGCCCTGTTTGGAGCGCGGCCACAGCCTGCAATTTGGCCGCAACGCACCAGACATGAACGGAAACTTTACCGGGGCGCAATGCTGCTGAAATTTTCCGCTAAGGCATGGCGGCGATTCGCGTTAAGACGCGGCCAAATCGCACCGGACAACCTGCCGAAACGGGAAACCCGGCGCGCTTTTGCACCGATGAATGGCCACCCGCGATGACGCGGCGTGCCAGACAAGATACCACAAAGGCACGCCCTGCCAAATACGGCAGGACCGCCCAATGCCGGATGACGAGATACCGATGGACAGCACAGCCCCGATCACCCGCACCATGAAGCACGCGGCCCGCCTTCTTGCCACTGCCGCCCCGGCCGCCATGATCACCGGCCTGATCTTCGGTGCCAGCCCGGCTCTGGCCGATACCACGGTGAGCACCGCGACCACGGTTCCGCTGCTGACCTCTGCTGCAGGCGTTGTGACTGTAGCCAAGGATGGCTCGATCAAGCTCGACACCGGCACCGCCGTCACCGTCGATTCCAACTCGAACGTCACCGTGCAGGAAGGCGGTACGCTGGATATGGGCGCCGGCAACGGCGCGACCGGCGTTCTGGTTCAGGGCAGCCGGACGGCCAACATCTCCAACGCCGGCACGATTCAGGCGCTGGAAACCTTCACCCCGCCCGATGCCGACAACAACGGCATTCCCGAAGGCCCGATCGCTCAGGCCACCGGCCGCTATGGCATTCGCATCGCGCCGGGCGGCACCTTTACCGGTGCGATTTCCAACACTGGCACAATCACGGTCGATGGTGTGGATTCGGCAGGCATCGCGGTGGATTCAGCGCTCACCGGATCGCTCACCAACACCGGCACGATCAAGGTCAAGGGCGACAATGCCGTTGGCGTGCGTACCGGCGCGGTTTCCGGCAACGTGAGCGCGGGCGGCACGATTGGCGTGGTCGGCAGCGGCGCACAGGCGCTGGTCGTGAACGGCGATGTCGGCGGCCTCGTCAAGATCAACGGCGCGCTTTCGCAGAACGCCTCCTACACCGCCGATAGTGGTGCGACCCAGAACCTGCCGCGCAGCGCGCTGTCCACCGGCAAAGCTGCGGTCGAGATCAACGGCAATGTTGTGGGCGGCGTGGTCGTCACCACCGCTTCGGGCAGCGGGTCCACGGCGGAGACCACCGGCTCGGTTCAGGCAATTGGCAATGGCCCGGCGATCCAGATCGGCGGCGCGAACAACATCACCATCGGCAGCGGCGCCAGCAGCACCGGCACCTATTCGCTGGGTATCGATGGCAGCGTGGCAGCCAATGCCACGTTCAGCTCGACCAATGCCGCAGGCGTGGTGATCGGCGGCAAGGGCGGCAATGTCACGCTGACCAAGGGCATCGGCGTGAGCGGCAACGTGACTGCGACGACGGTGGATTCGGGCGCTGTGGCGATCCTGATCAACGCCGGATCGACCGTTGGCACGCTTTACAACAGCGGCACGATCAGCGCCGTGATCAGCCAGCCGGGGATCGGCTCGTCCTCTGCGATCAAGGATCTTTCCGGCACGCTGACCGCGCTCGACAACACCGGCGACATCTCGGTGACCGGTTCGAGCGAGGACCAGCTCGCTGCGATCGACCTTTCGGCCAACACCTCGGGCGTGACGATCAAGCAATATCTCAACACCGCCGATGCCGCCGCGCAGAAGACTGAAAAGGACGCGGAAGGCTACGATCCCGATACCGCCAAGATCTACACCACGATCACCGGCAACATCCTCACCGGCAGCGGTAACGATACGCTCGATGTCGGCTCGGGCCGGATCACCGGCAAGACGTTCCTGGGCGCCGGCAACGACACGGTGAAACTGGCCGACGATGCCAAGTATATCGGCGATATCGATTTCGGCACGGGCACGGCCGCGATGTCGATGGCGGCGAATTCGCGCTTCACCGGCACGCTGATCCTGAATGATCAGGTCGGCACGCTGAGCCTGACCGGCAATGCGATCTATCGCGGCACTGTCACGGGCGGCTCGCAGCTTGCCGTCACGGTCAATGGCGGCACGTTCGGGGCCAATGCCGCCACGACGACCACGATCAAGTCGCTCGATGTCGGCGCGACCGGCACGCTCGGCGTGTTCGTCGACGGCGCAACGGGCACTTCCTCGAAGCTGGTGGCGCAGACCGCCAGCTTTGCCTCGGGCGCCAAGATCACCGCACGGGTGACTTCGCTGACCGAGGCGGAAGGCACCTACACCGTGCTCAGCGCCGGTACGCTGACCGGCGGGGCGAACGTCGCCACATCGGCGCTCAACCTGCCCGTGCTGTTCAAGGGCACGGTGGCCGCCGTGGGCAATGACGTGACGCTGACCATCGCGCGCAAATCGGCCAGCGAGATCGGCCTCAACGTGCCGCAATCGCAGGCTTATAACGCGATCATCGCCAATGCGGGCAAGGACACGCTGCTGCAGGCCAGCCTGCTGCAAGCCGCAGACACCGCCGCCCTGCAGACCCAGTTCAACCAGATGCTGCCGGACTATGCAGGCGGATCGCTTGATCTGCTGGCGCGCGGCACGCGCCTGGCCGCGCGGCGGATCGACGACGATTCGAGCTGGTTCACCATCAGCGGCGCGGGCGCCTGGCTTGAACCGATCTACTTCAAGGGCAAGAAGACCGCTGGCGCCACCGCCGGCTACAGCAACAGCGGCGGCGGCCTTTCGCTTGGCTTCGAGAAGGCGTTCGGCTTTGGCCACCTCGGCGCCTCGTTCACCTATTTGACGGGCAATTCGACCACCGATGCCACGCAGAAGGTCAAAGTCAGCGATATCGAGCTGGCCGGGTTCTGGCGCCTCGCCTCGGGGCCGTTCTATGCCTATGCGCGGGTCGGCTATGGCCGCCCCTCGTTCACCTCGACCCGCACTTTCACCGGCACGGTCGACAATCAGGCCTTCGGCTATGGGGCGGGCGCCAAGTGGAAGGGCACGCTGATTTCCGGCGCGGGCGGCCTGTCCTATACCCTCGCGGTGGGCGAACAGTTCAAGCTCAAGCCCCGCGCGACGATCGAATACTTCCGCCTGAAGGAAAACGGCTACACCGAAACCGGCAACGCGCCGCTGGCGCTGACCGTGGCGAGCCGCACCAGCCAGGTGATGAACGCCAACACCACG
>JAIXYF010000216.1 GCA_027490345.1 Novosphingobium sp. | reverse complement strand
TCTCGCCATGGATCGAAGGCGCGGTCGCCACACGCAGATCGATCTCGTGCCCGCGCACCGTGAGGCGCAGACGGCCGTCTTGCGGCAAGCGGCGCTCGGCGATGTTGAGGCCCGCCATGACCTTGATGCGGCTGACCACCGGCGCGCGCATCGCGGGCGGCTTGGGCGGCATTTCGCGCAGCATCCCGTCGATGCGGAAGCGCACGGCCAGACGGTCGTCGGTCGGTTCGAGGTGAATGTCGGAGGCGCGCGCATCGACCGCGTCGGCAATCAGGCGGTTGACCGCGCGGATCACCGGCGCGTCGCTTACCATGTCCTTGAGCCGTTCGAGATCGCCTTCGTCGACTTCGTCTTCCACTTCGGCAGACGCTTCGGCGCGGTAGAGCCGGTCGATGGCGGCATCGATGTCGCCGCCGCGGGCCACGCAGCGGTCCACGGCAAGGCCCGTGGCAAAGGCCAGGCCCGCCACGGCGTCCCGATCAAGCGGGTTGGCCATGGCGACCACCAGCCGGCCGCCTTCGATGCGCAGCGGCAAGGCGCGGCGATCCCGCAGGAACGGGGCCGAAACCTCTGACACCGGCGCGTTTTCTGCCGGGAAGCTGGCCGTGTCCACAAGCGGCAGACCCAGCGCCCGGGCCAGCGCAGCGGCCAGCGCGTCTTCCGAAATCAGGCCGAGGCGCGTGACGATCTTGTCGAGCGTTTCGCCGGTTTCGGCTTCCACCAGGCGGGCGCGGGCCAGCGCCTCCTCGCCCATTGCGGCTTCGCGCCGCAGGATGGTGACGAGGGCTTCGGACCCATCGCCGGCGAGAGAGGCGGATTCGGCCGTGCTGTAATTATTTTGCATGTCGCTATGCCTGTCTGCTGCCACCGCGCCATGGGCAGAGGCTTGGTCCAGTTGCCTGCCGTGCGCGTTTGGAAGGGCGCCTCCATCGGCGCCCATGGCTTCGGTTTCGGCGCTATCTGCCGAAGAAGCAATGGAATTGGTCAGAGCAGACATGGGGGCAGACATGGGTCTTCAAGCCTTGCGCGAAGCGACGCACGACCGCCGAACGGCAAGCCTGCGGCCGTCACGCTTATGCGCAGCATATGACAAAACAGTTTCCGGCACGTGCAACCCTTTAACCCATTGTTTGCGCACTACCGCACCGAAATATGGCTGAAACGGAAGCTTTAGGCGAGATCGGCATTTCCTGCGCAGCTATGCTTCAACCTGCAGGTTCGTCGCAAAACTTACACATTGGCACCCCAATGCGGGCTCGGTGAATCGGATCCCAGGGGGGGTCGGTGAATCGGGGGTCGGTTTTTCCGGACAGATGCGCAATGTTTTGCGGCGAATTTAACTCTGCGCCCTTGCGCGCGCTGATCGCTTCGGTTGCCGGGGCTGCCGTGCTGTATGCAGCGCAGGCGCAGGCGCAGGATGCGCCTTCCGTGCCCGAACGCTTCACCGTTGAGGCCATAGACGTTGTCGGTGCAACGATCCTCTCCGCCGACGAGATCGAAAACGCGGTCTATCCCCATACCGGTGAGAACAAGACCGCTGCCGATCTCGAAGCTGCGCGCAAGGCGCTCCAGGATATCTATTCGGCCAAGGGCTACGAAGCTGCGGTGGTCGACATTCCCCCGCAGGACAACGCGGCCTTCGCAGCGGGCTATATCCAGATACGGGTGTCCGAGGCGCCGGTGGGCGAAGTGCGGATTGCCGGCACGAAATACCATTCCGCCGATACAGTGCGCGCCCAGCTTCCCGCAGTCGAGGCGGGCAAGCCGCTCAATCTGGCCACGCTGCAAAAGCAGTTGGCCGAAGCCAATCGCGTTCCCGATCGGACCATCACGCCCTCGTTCAAGCCGAGCAAGACCGAAGGCGCGATCGATGTCGAACTCAAGGTCAAGGACACGTTCCCGGTCCACGGGTCGCTGGAACTGAACAACGACAACAGCCCCAACACGGATCGGCTGCGTCTGATCGGTTCGCTGCGCTACACCAATCTGTGGGGTGCAGGGCACACGCTTTCGGGCTCTTATATCGTGGCGCCGCAGGACCGGCGGCAGACCGAAGTCATTTCCGCTTCCTACAACGCGCCGCTGCTCGGCACGCCGTGGTCGCTCGTGGTCTTCGGCTTCAAGTCGAACAGCAACATCGCAGCACTCGGCGGCACGCAGGTTCTGGGTAACGGCTTCCAGGCCGGTGCCCGCGCGATCTATCGTCTCGCCGGCGAGACGGCCGACCAGACATTCTCGTTTGGCCTTGATTACAAGGACTTCAAGCAGAACATCGTGATCAAGGGCGAACTCGCGAGCGAAGCGCCGATCCGCTATATTCCGCTGGTCCTTGGCTATTCCTATTCTCGCCCCGGCGAAAAGGGCGAGTTCGATCTCAATCTTGCTGCCACGCTCGGGCTGCGGGTGATCAAGCGGCTTGTCTGCGCCGATCTGACCCAGACCGCGAATTGCACGCTGGAAGATCAGCTTTCGCTGCGCGATTTCAACGCGCGCGAGAACTTCGCGCATATCAATCTTGATGCCTCCTACAGCCGCCTGATTGCCGATGACGTGAGCCTGATCGTCAAGCTGGCCGGGCAATATGCCGATAGCCATCTGGTTTCCAACGAGCAGTTCGGCCTTGGCGGCGAAAGCTCGGTACGCGGCTATTTCCAGTCCGAGGCGGTCGGCGATCGCGGGATTGTCGGCACGCTGCAGCTCGATGGGCCTTCGCTGGCCGGAAGCCTGCCCGATTTCGTCGGTGAACTGCGGCCTTATGTCTTCGCGGACTACGGCGTCGTCAGCATCATCAATCCGCTGCCCGAACAGCGCTCGCGCTTCACGCTCGGCAGCGTTGGCGGCGGCCTCAGGCTGCGCCTGTTCAAGCATCTCGTCGGCGGGCTGACCGTTGGCGTGCCACTTACCACTTTGTCCGATTCCGAACGCGGCAAAGCCCGCGTCGTCTTTACAGCCAGGGGCGAATTCTGATGCACACCAGCACCTTGCGGCCTGTTCTCAAGGCTTTCTTCGCGCTCCTTGTTCTCATGATGGGGACATGGGCTAGCCCGGCCGCCGCCTGGTGGCAGAAGGATTGGTCCTATCGCAAGGCGGTGACGATCGACACCAGCCCCTCGGGCGTCAACGTCAGCGGCCCGATCGGCCGCACGCTGGTGCTGGTGCGGCTGCATTCCGGCAACTTCACCTTCACGGATGCGCTGGAAAACGGAGCGGACCTGCGCTTCGTCGACAGCGACGACAAGAACCCGCTGCCCTATCACATCGAAAGCTTCGACTCGAAGAACGGCGTGGCGACGATCTGGGTCAGCGTGCCGGTGCTGAACGGTGGTGAGAAGAAGCAGATCTGGCTTTATTTCGGCAACGAGAATTCCCCCGTCGGCGAAGACGTCAAGGGCAGCTTCGATCCGGATTACACGCTCGCCTACCACTTCTCCGAAGGCCCCGGTCAGCCGACCGAGGACAAGACTGCGAACGGCAACACGGCTACCAACGCGCCTGCCGGGATCGAGGACAGCGCCATTATCGGCCACGGCGGGCGCTTCGTCGGCCAAGGCGGCGTGATCGTCAACGAGACGCCGTCGCTGGCGATGACGCCGGGCGCGCCGTTCACCTTCACCGCATGGGTCAAACCGGACAATCTGAGCGGCGACCAGCAGCTGTTTGCACGCGGCGGCATGGTGATCGGCATCAATGCCGGTGCGCCTTATGTGGCGGTGGGCAGCGGCCGCGCCGCAGCAACGGCTGCGGTTAAGCAGGGTGACTGGACTCATGTCGGCGTCGTCGCCGATGGCACCACGCTCAAGATCTATGTCAACGGCATCGAGGCGGGGGCCGTTTCGGTCGCGCTGCCTGCCATTGCCGGTCCGATCACGCTGGGCGGCACCTTGGTCGGCTCGCTTGACGAAGTGCGCCTGTCCAAGACCGCGCGTCCCGCCGCGATGCTGCTTGCCATGGCCAATGCCGAAGGCCCTTCGACCAAGCTCGTCGGCGTTTCCGACACGGCTGAAAAGCAGGGTAATGGCGGCGGGGTGATCTTCTTCATCTTCAGCAAGCTTGAACCGGTCGACGCTGTCATCATCGCGCTGTGCATGATCTTGCTGGTGATGGCCGTGTGGCTGATGGTCGCGAAGATCCGCTATCTGAACGCAGCGGACAAAGGCAACGCGCAGTTCTATACGCGCTTCAACGCGATGCACGAGCAGCTCGTTCCCATCGCCAAGGTGCCGGGCATCACTGAGCCTGAGGTGGCGTTCATCACCAAGGCCTCGCCGATCGCACGGCTTTATGAAATGGGCATTGCCGAGCTGGATGTGCGCCGCAAGGGCGGCGCGGCCCGCGCGCTTTCGGGCGAAGCGGTCGAGGCGATGCGCGCGGCGGTCGATGCCGTCTATGTCGAAGAGAACCAGAAGCTCGACAAGCTCATGGTCATTCTCACCATCGCCATCTCGGGTGGTCCGTTCATCGGCCTGCTCGGCACGGTGATCGGGGTGATGACCGTGTTCGGCGGCGTGGCCATGGCCGGTGACGTGAACGTGAACGCGATCGCGCCGGGTATTGCGGCCGCGCTGCTTGCCACCATCGCAGGCCTGACCTGCGCCATCCCGGCGCTGTTTGGCTACAACTACCTTAACGGGCGGATCTCCGCGCTGGCCGACCAGATGCGCGTGTTCATCGACCGCCTCATCACCCGTCTCGCGGAAATGCAGGCTGACGCCGCGCAAGCCCGCGAAGATGCAAAGTAAGGAGCCCGTCCCATGCAGGTAGGTGGCGGCCGCAAGGCCTACGACGATATCAACATCACCCCGATGCTCGATCTGGCCTATGTGCTGCTCGTCATCTTCATCCTCATGGCCACCGCATCGGTGCAGGGCATCAAGGTTGATCTGCCCAAGGCCAGCTCGGCCAAGAGCCTGGTCCAGCCCAAGACCATAGCGCTAACGGTCAACGATCAGGGTCAGGTGTTCATGGACGCCTTTCCGGTGACCCTGCCTGATCTGGAAACGCGGCTGCGCAATGCCAAGGCCTCCAACCCCGAAGTGCCGATCGTGCTCAAGGGCGATACGACGACGCAGTATGGCAAGGTCATGGAAGTGCTCGATCTTTGCCGCCGGCTGGACCTTTCCAAGGTCGGTCTGGTGACCGGCAAGCCGACCGGTACCTGAAGCGCCAACCCAGGACGAACGAAGCCAGACCATCATGGCCAGCCGCCCCGCCTCTCCTGATCCGGTGCCACCCGTGTTCAATCCGAACACGAAGGCATCGCTCAAGCTGCGCCTCATCCAGGCCGGCGCGGGTGCGCTCGTGCTGCTTGCGGCCTGGTGGATCTATGGCATCGTGACCGAAGTGCCGGGCGTGAAAGTGGAGCAGGCGCCGCCGCAGACGGTGGACATGCTGCCGCCTCCGCCGCCGCCTCCGCCGCCACCGCCCCCGCCCGATCAGCCTCCGCCTGATGCAAAGCCCGATCCCGCGCCGGTGCCCGAGCCTGCGCCTGCCCCTGCGCCCGATCAGCCTGCGCCGATGAAAATCGATGGCCCAGCGCAGGCCGGGACTGACGCGTTCGGCATGAGCGCGGGCAAGGGCGGCGGCATGGGCGGCGGTGGCAGCACCGGCACGTGCCTTGCCCCGCCCTGCGGCGGCGGTTCGCCGATCGCAACCGGGTTTTACACCCGCTATCTCAGTTCTGCGCTGCAAGAGCGGGTGCAGAACAACGACAAGATCAACCGCCAGATTTTCAGCGCCGATTTTGCGGTGACGATCAGCCCTGGCGGGCAGGTCACCGCCGTTCAACTGCTGCGTTCGAGCGGCAATGCCAAGCGCGATCAGCTGCTGCTGGCGGCGCTGCAATCCATTCGCGGGCTTGATGCACCGCCCACCGCGTTCCGTTTTCCGCAGAAGATCACCGTCCGGGGCAGCCGTGGCCTCTGACCTGCGCCCTATTCGACCATGGAGTCCTGCAATGTCGCTGCGTCGTTCCGCCCCCCGCCGCGCCGGCCTTTCCGCTGCGCTCGCCGTGCTGCTGGCCAGCACTGCGGCGCATGCCCAGAATGCGCCAGAAGCCTCGGCCGCAGCCGCTCCGGCCGCCGCAGCAGCTCCGGCCGCGCCGTCGTCCGATGCGATGACCAATCTCATCCGCCTGCTGGTGGCCAAGGGCACGCTGAGCCAGGCCGATGGCGATGCGCTGCTGTCGCAGGCGCAGGGTGAGGCCGAGAAGGCGCGCTTGGCCGCTGCCGCGCCGCCCCCCCCGCCACCGCCCGCCGCCGGTGCCGTGCGCGTTGCCCGGGTGCCTGAAGCGGTGCGCCAGCAGATCCGCGACGAGATCCGCGGCGAGATCATGGCCCAGGCCGCGACCGAAGGCTGGGTGACCAAGGACCAGGCCGCGCCCGAATGGACCAAGCGCATTCGCGTGTTCGGTGATGTGCGCGTGCGTGCCCAGGGCGAGTTCTTTGCCGACACCAACTCGAACGAGATCCTCGACTTTGAATCGATGACCGCCGCGGGGCTGCCGATCGATCTGGCGCGGCTCTCTTCCTACCAGTTCATCAATACGCGCAAAGACCGCACCAATCTGCGCTACCGCGCCCGGCTTGGTTTCGAGGCGCATGTCGTCGACGGGGTGACGGCCACGATCGCGCTGGGTTCGGGTGACGACAACAGCCCGATCTCGGAAAATGCCAGCCTTGGCGCCAGCTTCTCCAAGCGTCCGATCTTCATCGATACGGCCGATATCGTCGTGAAGCCCTTCAAGTGGGCAACCTTCCAGCTCGGCCGGTTCGAGACACCGTTCAACACGACGCCACTGCTTTACGACGAGGATCTGCGCTTTGACGGCGTCTCGGCTTCGTTCAAGTGGGCCGACGCCCTGGGTAAGGGTTCGTCGCTAGCGATTACGGGCGGTGCTTTCCCGCTCGAGTTCGGCCCTGCGGGCTTTCCCAATATCGCGGTCAACAAGCTGCCCTATCCGTCCCGGTGGCTCTATGCCGGGGAATTCAGGCTCAAGACCGAGCTTGGCAGCAAGATCAACCTCGATGCCAGCGTCGCCTATCACAGTTATTCGAATGTGCAGGGCCGCCTGTCCGAGCCGTGCAACCTTGATCTCGGCGATTTCTGCTCGACCGACGCCTACCAGGCCCGGTTCCTGCGCAAGGGCAATACCCTTTTCACGATGCGCAATCTCGTGGCGAACAGCACCGGGGTCTATCCGCAGCTCTTCGGTCTGAAGTTCGACTACGATATCCTCGACCTCAATCTTGCGGTGCGGGCGCCGATTTCCGGCGATGTCGGGTTCAAGATCGCGGGCGACTACCTCAAGAACCTTGGCTTCAAGCGCAGTGATATCTGTCAGGGCCGGTTCGATACGCCCGAGGCGTTTCTTGTCCAACCGTTCAACAATTACGGCAGCAACGGCAATGCGCAGCGCAATATCTGCACCAAGACCAACCCGACGAGCTTTGTCGGTGGAAACACCGGCTGGCTCGCCAATGCCACGATCGGTCATGCCAAAGTCTACAAGAAGGGCTCCTGGAACGCCTTTGGCGAGTATCGCTACCTCGAAAGCGATGCGGTGCTCGATGCCTTCACGGATAGCGACCTCCACCTGGGCGGCACGAACGTGAAGGGCTACATCATCGGGGCGGAATACGGCGTTGCCGACCGAGTTTCGATGCGTGCCCGCTGGTTTAGCGGCAACGAGATTACCGGCGAGCCGCTGGGGATCGACGTTCTGCAGATCGATTTCATGGCGCGGTTCTGATCGTTCGCCATCCGCACGACACGCATTTCCCAAGTCACGACCACTTGTCCGAGGACCGGCATGATTCAGCGCAGCGATAACGCAACCGGAAAGCGGCAGCGCCTTCTTGCCAGCGCCAGCGCGCTGGTGCTTGGCCTTGGCTGTGCAGTCCAGCCCGCGCAGGCGCAGATGGCGCGCCTTCAGGGCGCGGTGGGGGCAATCCCGGTCATCGTGCCGGGCGCGGGTGGTGGCAGTTCGGCGCCGATTCCGCAGCGTTCGGTGCGCATGCAGGAAGCGCTGGCCCAGCAGCAGGCGGCGCGCGATGCGGTGAAATCGATGCGCGGTCTCGTCACGCAGGCACGCGCGGCGGCACTTGCGGCCACCCGCACCCGGCCGACCGAGGGGCTTTCGCTTGCCGGGCTCAATCCCGCGGTCACCAAGATCACGGCGTCCGTGGATGATGCGACCGGGCGGGCCACATGGCAGGGCGCACTGCTGCCAACCCAGATCGAAGCGGATGGCAAATTCACCGTCACGATCAAGCAAACCGATTCGCGCGCGCTGCTTTCGTGGAACAATTTCGATATCGGCGCGAAGACCACGCTGGTGTTCGATCAGACCGTTGGGGGCAAGGCGCAGACCGATTGGGTCGTGCTCAACCGCGTGGTTGATCCGGGCGCCCGGCCCAGCACCATTCTGGGTTCGATCAAGGCATCGGGCACGGTCCTCGTGCTCAACCGCTCCGGGGTGATTTTCGGCAACGGCGCGCAGGTCAATGTCCGGTCGCTGCTCGCCAGCAGTCTGGAGATCGGCAACTTTGCCAAGGATGTCGGCCGCAGCGCTGAAGATGCCAATATCTTCACCGGGTTGACGCTAAAGGAGCGCAATACCGCCTATCTGGAAAACGGCCTGCTTGGCCCTTCGGCCAGCCCGGGCAAGTACAACGCCCTGCTCACGTCGAGCCTCGCAGGGTCTGGCCGCTATCTGGTGACCAACCCGGATGCCGCTTTCAGCGCGGTGCCCGAAGGCGATGTGGTGGTTGATCGCGGAGCCAGCATCACTGCGGCCAATGGCGGCTTTGTCATCCTCACTGCGCCCAATGTGGCGAACGATGGCCAGCTTTCTGCCCCGGAAGGCCAGGTCAGCCTGCAGGCGGGCCGCGCGATCAGCTATGTCGTCTCGACCGGCGATGCGAGAGGCGCCGATCCGGACATTCGCGGGCTGATCTTGCGCACGCTCACCGAAACCGGCGGGACAGTGGTCAACTCAGGCCTGATCGAGGTGCCGCGCGGCTATATCTCGCTCGGTTCGGATCTGGCGGGCAGCGTCGAAAACGCGGGGCTGCTGGCCTCGACCACCAGTGTTTCGCGCAATGGCGCCATCTCGCTGACGGCTGGCACGATCCGCATTTCCGGCGGGGTCGATACGGCCCATGCGGGCGGCATCGCGATCCTTGATGATGCGAGCACCGAAACCGTGCCGCAGGGCACAGCCGACGAGCCACCCGCGTTCAAGACATCGCGCATCGATATTGGCGGCGTCTATGTGCCGCTGCTCGCAGGTGGTTCGGCGCTGGGCCTGTTCGGGCCTGCTGCGGTCGAATTCGGCGCGAACTCCCTGCTGCTCGCGCCGGCCGCCACCGTTTCCATCGGCAGCCGTGCCTCGCAGACGTTTGATGCACCGGCGCTGGCCTCCACCGGGCGCACCGTTTCCTCCGGCAGCGTGATCGTGGGCGAAGGCGTGCGGATCGATGTCGGCGGCATCAAGGATGTCGCGCTTGAAGCTAGCCGCAACGCCGTCACCATTGCGCCGCTCAAGGGCAACGAACTGCGCGATACGCCCAACTACCGCGATGTGCGCACCGATGGCAGCTTCACGCTCAACGGCAAGACGGTCACCATCGATCCGCGCCGCAGCGGTGTGCGCGCCGACGGGGTCAAGTGGATCGGCTCGCCGCTGATCGAGGCGGGTTCTGCAGCCAGCCAGATCGGCGTGGGCGCGGCCGAGCTG
>JAIXYF010000248.1 GCA_027490345.1 Novosphingobium sp. | reverse complement strand
CTGCCGATGAAGGCGATCACGGTGAGGCCGTGCTGCCCGTCGTCGCTCAGCGCATCGACATACCACCAGCTGTAGCCGCCCGGCGGGACCGGTGCATCGAAGCGGGGATGAGCATCACTGTCACGCGCGCCGGGTGCCCGCACGAGGCGGCCTTCTTCGCCCCGTTGCAGCAGCGCCCAGGGGTCTGGCCGATCGGGCGCGGCAGGCGGCAGCGCTCCGCTCATCCGCGCAAGGCCGGTCCACAGCGGGGGCCATTCGCTGGCCGGAATACCCGCCGCCAGCTCGTCGTCGCGAAGCGCGCCGCGCTCTGCGGCCTCGCCGTCCCTCACCCCGAACGGGCTGCCTGTGCGATCATCGCCGCGCCACATGGCTCCATCTCCTTCGCCGCGCGAAACAGTGCGGCTCGCGGCAATGATTGACGCATTGCCCGTAAATGTCCAATGTATTTGACATATGAACATGTCACCAAATCTGGATTTGCCCCAGAAGGCAGGGCTCCGTGAGCGCTGGATCGGCTTGCGCAACCGGTTGCTGACGAGCCCCCGGTTCCAACAATGGGCCGCCGCCTTCCCGCTCACCCGACCGATCGTACGCTCGCGCGCGCAGCGGGCTTTCGATCTGGTGGCGGGCTTTGCCTATGCCCAGGTGCTGGCGGCCTGCGTGGAAGGCGGGCTGCTCGATCTCCTGGCAGACGGTGCCTGCGATACGCAGACAGCGGCCAACCGCGCCGGGCTGGGCATGGAAGCGGCAGAGCGCCTGCTGCGCGCCGCCGCCTCGCTCGGCATTGCCGAGTCGCTGCCGGGCGGGCGCTGGACACTGGGGATGGATGGCGCGGCGCTGCAGTGCAATCCGGGCGCGCGGGCGATGATCCGCCACCATGCGCTGCTCTATGCCGATCTGGCCGATCCGCTGGCGCTGCTGCGGGCAGACCGGAAGGAACCCACCGCGCTTTCGGATTTCTGGACCTACGCGCGCGCCAGCGCCACCGGCGCCGTACCGCCCGGGCGGCAGGGCGATGCTGGCAATGTGCCTGCTGCGGCCGCCTATTCCGCGCTGATGGCCGCATCGCAGGCGATGGTGAGCGAGCAATTGATCGCGGCCTACAAATTCGGACGGCACACGGCGATGCTTGATGTCGGCGGGGGCACGGGCGCGTTCGTGCGCGCGGTGGGCATGGCTGCGCCGGGGCTGCGACTCGGGCTGTTCGATTTGCCCGATGTTGTCGCGGGGGCGGAGAGCACGCTGGGCCGCGATGCGCTGATCGCGCCCCGGCTGGCGCTGCACAAGGGCAGCTTCCTGCACGATCCGCTGCCGGAGGGCCATGATCTGATCACCCTGATCCGCATCCTGCACGACCATGACGACGAGCCTGCGCTGCGAATCCTGCGGGCGGTGCGCGCGGCGCTGCCGCCGGGCGGCACGCTGCTGATCGGCGAACCGATGGCCGGGGCACCGGGCGGCGGCGCGATGGGCGATGCCTACTTCGGATTCTACCTCTGGGCGATGGGATCAGGCCGCCCGCGCCGCCCGGCAGAGCTGGGCGCCATGCTGCGCAGCGCGGGATTCGCCAGCTGGAAGGAGATTTCAACTCATCTTCCGCTGGTCTGCGGTGCGATTGTTGCGCGGGTCTAAGCCTTTCCAGCCAAACGGATCATCGGCGTTTCCGCACAGTTTACCGCAAGGCCAAGCCTGACAAAAGTGTAGTGCCGAGTTGACACCTTGTCATGACAATGTAAGCTGACACTCGGAAAGCCCCCTAGACCGAACGGCATGCCGTCCGGCCCGGGCTGAGGGGAAAATGGTCGTGGAAGCATTAGCGCTCATCATGGAGGCACCGGAGCAATTGGCTCTCAGGCCCCTCGCGCTCGATGCGCCGACCGGAAACGACGTTGTCGTCGAAGTCCGCTGGAGCGGGATCAGCACAGGCACCGAAAAACTGCTCTGGACCGGCAAGATGCCGATGTTTCCGGGCATGGGTTACCCGCTCGTGCCGGGCTACGAATCGGTTGGCCGGGTGATCGACGCGGGCCGGGATGCCTGGTCGCGAATCGGTGATTGGGTGTTCGTGCCCGGCGCCAGCTGCTTTCGCGAAGCACGCGGCCTGTTCGGCGGCTCGGCCCGCCGTCTGGTGGTGCCGGCCTCCCGCGCGTTAACCATCGACGAATCGCTCAAGGCAGACGGCGTGCTGTTTGCGCTGGCCGCAACCGCACTTCATGCGCTGGATGGCGGCACCCTGCCCGATCTCATTGTCGGCCACGGCGTGCTGGGTCGCCTGCTGGCGCGCATCACGATGGCGCTGGGCGGCGGCACGCCAACCGTTTGGGAAACCGACCCGCAACGCACCGGCGGCGGCGTAGGCTACACCGTGCTCGCACCGGATCAGGATCCCCGCCGCGATTATCGCTCGATCTGCGATGCCAGCGGTGATGCAAACATTCTCGATACGCTGATGGGGCGCCTGGCCCGCGGCGGCGAAATCAATCTCGCTGGCTTCTATGCCGATCGGCTCAGCTTCGCCTTTCCGGCCGCCTTCCGGGCCGAAGCGCGGATCCGCGTTGCGGCCGAATGGGCGCCGGACGATCTGGCCCGCACCCGCGATCTCATCCGGTCCGGCCGCCTCGATCTGGCGGGACTCGTGACCGATGTGCGCCCCGCGAGCGAAGCGGCCGAGGCCTATCCTGCGGCGTTCACCGACCGCAACTGCCTGAAAATGGTTCTCGATTGGAGCGATTGCGCATGACGACTCTCGAAGCATCCGCCGCCCGAGTTTCTGGGCGCGTCCAGGCGCTGCGCGACGAGGCGGCGATCGAACCCAATGCGATCGT
>JAIXYF010000013.1 GCA_027490345.1 Novosphingobium sp. | reverse complement strand
TGCCCGCGTCGGCAATGTTCGATTGCACCGCGCCCGGGCAGAACGCGGAGCAGATCACGCCGCGCGCTTCCAGTTCGGGGCGCATGCATTCCATCATCGCGGTGACAGCGGCCTTGCCAGCGGAATAGATCGTGGTGCCGCCGACGGGTACGAGCGCCGACATCGAGGCGGTGTTGACGATGTGCCCGCCCTCGCCATGCGCCAGAATGCGCGGCAGGATCGTCACGATGCCGTTGATCGTGCCGCCCAGGTTCACGCCCATGACCCAGTCCCAATCAGCAAAAGTCGCAAGATCGGTGGGGCCGACCACCGCGACACCGGCGTTGTTGCACAGCACGTGGATCTTGCCGAACTTCGCTTCCGCCGCGTCAGCCGCAGCAGCAAAGGCGGTGCGGTCGGTCACGTCAAGCTGCAGCGGCAGCACGCGCTCACCGCCTGCCAGTTCGGCCTTTGCAGCGGCGAGGTGATCGTCGCGGATATCGGCAATTGCCACGTTCATCCCTGCGCCGAGCAGCGCCTTGGCGATGCCGAGGCCGATGCCGCTGGCACCGCCGGTGATGAAGGCTGTCTTGCCGGGGAGGTTCTGCATCATCGCTCTCCTGAGGGCGTGGGGAGCCTTTTCTGACTCCACCGATTGTTAGATTGCCTTTTCTATTCACCACAGCGAGATTGTATGCAAGACTAACAATTATTCGGAAATGAAAAAGGCCGTCCAGGTTCCAATGTGCGGCCATGGGGTGAGAGGAACAGGCATGGCAGGTCCGACGGTTGTGGCCGATCCGGGAACCGCTGCAGGCGCGGGCGCAGAGCGCGAATGGCCTTCGGCAGGCGCGTCCTATTGGGCGCTCACGGTGATCGTGCTGGCCACGTTCCTCACGTTTTTCGATGCGGTCACGTTCGGCATGCTGGCCGAGCGGATCAAGCAAGATTTCGGCCTCACTGATTCGCAGCTGGGCTTTCTGGCCGGGCCGGCGAGCATCATCTGCTACTTCTTCGTGGGCATTCCGCTGGCGCGGCTGGCCGATATCTACCCCCGCAAATACGTTCTGGGCGGCGGGGCGGCGGTGGTCGGTCTGATCATCTCGCTGGGCGGTCTGGCGCAGACGTTCACGCAATTCGTGGGCAGCCGGGTGTTTCTGGCGGCGGGCGGATCGGCCCACGCGCCGTCGTCCTATTCGCTGCTGGCCGATGCCTTTCCGCCCAAAAAGCTCACCCGCGCCTTTGCGCTGCTGCAGTTCGGGTTCATCGGCGGCACCACGCTGGGGCCGCTGATCGGCGGCGCGCTGGTGGTTATGAGTGCAAGCTGGGAGCCGACGCAGCTTGGAGCGCTCACCATTCGCGGCTGGCAGTGGATTCTGATGGTCATGGGGCTGCCCGGGCTGCTGGTGGGCCTGCTGTTCCTGACGGTGAAGGAGCCGGCGCGGCTTGCCCCGGCTGCAGATGCACCCAAAGTGCCGGAAAATGTGGGGCTGGGCCGCAAGGTGCTCACGTTCATGGGCCTTGATGCCCTGCGCGCAATCAATGCCAAGCCGCGCGTCTATTATCCGCTGTTCGGCGCGCTGGCCTTGAGCGCGGTCGAGGTGTTCGGTCTGCAATTCTGGCGCGTGCCGTTCATGATCCGCACGTTCGGGTGGAACGAGCAGCAGATCGGCGCCGCGCTGGGGATCACGGTGCTGGCAGGCTCGCTGGCGGGGCTGCTGCTGGGTAGCGTGCTGGTGGAATGGCTGGGGAGGCGCCACAAGGACGCCAACGTGCGCGCCGCAGCGATCTGCTTTGCCGGCACGACGATCAGCTCCATCGCGGCGATCCTGATGCCCACGGCTTGGGGTTCGATGATCCTGTTCGGCATTTCGGGCATGTTCGGCCTAGCGGGCGCGGTGCCGCAGAATGCGGCGGTGCAGCGCGTGGCCCCCAATGACATGCGGGGGCAGGTGACGGCGTTCTACTTGTTCATGTTCACCTTTTTCGGCGCGATGGGCAGCTTTGTTGTGGGCCGGGTGCAGGATGTGGTGGTGGGGGATCCGACTCAGCTGTGGAAGGCGCTGCTGATCACCGCGAGCACCCTGCTGCCGCTCGCCACATTCCTGATGATCCGCGCGATTCGGCCCTACCGTGAGGAAGTGGAGCGGCTGGAGGCGGCCGGGCTGTGAGGCAAAAGCGCGTTGACAGGAGCGCGCTGAGTGGCAATTGTTAGGTATACGAACTAATTGGGAGATGAATGATGTCGGAAGACCGCATGGCCGCGCTGGAAGGCAAGCTGGCCGAACTGGAGCGCCGCCTGACGGTGCGCGAGGACGAGCTGGATATCCGCAAGCTGCAGCACCTCTATGGCTACCTGATCGACAAGTGCCTGTATAACGAGACGGTGGATCTGTTCACGCCGGACGGCGAAGTGCGCTTCTTTGGCGGGGTATGGAAGGGGCAGGAAGGCGTGCGGCGGCTCTATGTCGATCGGTTCCAGAGCCGCTTCACGTATAGCAACAATGGCCCGATCGACGGCTTCCTCCTCGAACATCCCCAAATGCAGGACATCATCCATGTGCAGCCCTGCGGTGAGATTGCCTATGGCCGCGCGCGCTCGATGATGCAGGCTGGCCGCCACAAGGATTATGAAGGCGATGCCCCGCATCTGAAGGCCCGCCAGTGGTGGGAAGGCGGAATTTACGAGAACACCTACAAGAAGGTGGATGGCATATGGCGGATGCACGTGCTCAATTACATGCCGCAGTGGCACGCTGATTTTGAGCATGGTTGGGCCAATACGCAGCCGGAATATGTGCCGTTCCCCAAGGTGACCTATCCGACCGATCCGACCGGGCCGGACGAGCTTATTACCGATCACTGGCTCTGGCCGACGCACAAGCTGATGCCGTTCCACATGCCGCATCCCGTAACCGGCAAGGAAATCGTGGCGCAGCGCTGGCAGGGTGATATCGACCGGGAAAACGCGGCAAAAGGCTGAGCGCACATGATTGCCTATCCATCGCTTCACATGATCATCGCCGGGGAGCGCATCTCCGGCGGTGGCCGCCGCACGCATGCGGTGGTGAACCCGGCCACCGGCGAGACCATCGGCGAACTGCCGCTGGCCGAGCCCGCCGATCTCGACCGC
>JAIXYF010000040.1 GCA_027490345.1 Novosphingobium sp. | reverse complement strand
TGTCGACCCGCGCCTATGTCGGCGCGTTCAACTTCAAGGGCCAGGACCAGCAGAAGAACGTCGGCAAGCTTTCCGGCGGTGAACGCAACCGCGTGCACATCGCCAAGATGCTCAAGCAAGGCGGCAACGTGCTGCTGCTCGACGAGCCGACCAACGACCTTGACGTGGAAACGCTGCGCGCGCTTGAAGAAGCCATCGAGAACTTCGCCGGCTGCGCCGTGGTCATCAGCCACGACCGCTTCTTCCTCGATCGGCTTGCCACCCACATCCTCGCCTTCGAAGGCAACAGCCATGTCGAATGGTTCGAAGGCAACTTCGAGGCCTATGAGGAAGACAAGCGCCGCCGTCTGGGCGATGCGGCCGACCGGCCGACACGGCTTGCCTACAAGAAGCTGACGCGCTGAGGCCTTACTCGGCTGAACTCAGGGCGCAATCCATTGGCCCTGCCACGGCGCGCCCGCATCCGGGCGGACAAAGCGCGCGCGGGTGCCGCCTGCGTGATCGAGCCTGAGCCAATCGAGGCTGCGCAATTCGATCAGCAGCACGGCAAAGTTGCAGCGGCCGGGCAGCGTTTCCGCGATGGTCGGACTGCGGTGAGAAAGTCCGTCCGGGATGGCGGAGCCGGCTGCTTCCAGCGCGCCGCCGGGGCCGGTTTCGGCCAGGTAGCACCGGCGGCTTGAAGGCGAAGTCCGGCTCCACGCGGCATCGGCCGCAGGTCCGCTGTGCTCGATCCGCCCCCTCCCCCGCATGCGCAGCTGCACACGCGCTTCCGGATCGTAGGCGAGCACGCTGACCAGCGCTTCATCGCCGATAGACGCGGCCTTGGGGCTGCGCAGATCGGTGTGAAAGCGCAAGGTCGCCAGATCATCGCTGGCCTCGCGCAGCACCATCATGCGCAGATCGCCATCCGCTGTGCCCACCACCGGCGTATGCATCGCGCACCGGCGGTTGCGCGCGGCCTTGGCCAGCCGCTGCACCGCATCATCAAGAACATCGTCGAGCGTCAAATCCACTCCCGTTTCTCCCGGCGCCTGTCGCGATAACCTGAACCGAACGCTATCCAGGTGGTTCATGCTCGGGACAGCGCGAATCGCTTAACAATACTGCAACGATACCTACTGAGTCAGGACCGACTCAGCCAACCGGAGCAGGGACCATGGCCACCAAGTCCGTTCTGAAAAGCAGCGCTTCCGCCCTTCTTGCCCCCCTTCTTGGCCTTGCCCTGGGCACCGCCGCGCTGCTCCCCATCGCCGCCAGTGCGCAGGAACGCATGGACCGGGGCGAACGCGGCGCGGGCCGTGCGGCGCGGATGGAGCGCACGGAGCGCGCCTCGCCCGCACAGGCTCCCGCATGGCAGGGCCGCAGCCCCGCCGCCAATGCCCAGCCTACGTGGCAGGGCCGCCCCACGTTCTCGCAAGGGTCGCAGGCGCCCCGCCCGTCGCAGCCTTCAAATCCGGCCGGGGGCTGGAACGGCCGTCCCGGTTGGCAGGGCGGTGATCGCGGCAATGGTGCAAGTCCTGCTGGCCAGAATACAGGTCGGCCTAACATGGGCCAGCCCAACATGGGCCAACCCAACACGGGCCGTCCGGCATGGGCAACGAATGGCAGCGCCGCTACCCCCGGATGGGGCGGGCGCAACCCGTCCTATGTCGATCCCGCACGTGGCAACACGGGCCGCGACAGGAACTGGCGCGACAATGATAGCCCACAGACCAGGGACCGCGACGGCGCCGCGCGCGGCAACACCGGCCGCCCCGCAAGCGGCAGCTGGAACCGTGATGGCGATCGCAACTGGAATCAGGACCGCAATCGGGACCGGGACAGGGATCGCAACTGGAACCGTGACCGCGACGGCGATGGCCGCCGGGACCGCGATGACTGGCGCGGCAACGACGGGCGCGGCAATCGCTGGGCCAATGATGGCTGGCGCGGCAACGGCTGGAACAACAACCGCTGGGCCAACAACGGCTGGCGCGGAAACGGCTGGAACAACAACGGCTGGAACAACAACGGCTGGCGTGGCAATGGCTGGAACAACAACCGCTGGGGTAACAACAACAACTGGCGCGCCTGGGACCGCGATCGCTGGCGGCGCGACAACCGCTATGACTGGCTGGGCTGGCGGGGCCGCCACCGCAGCGCCTTCAGCCTCGGCTTCTATACAGCGCCGTGGAGCAACTGGTCCTACAGCCGCTTCAACATCGGCGTGGTGATCGGCCAGCCGTTCTACCAGCAGCGCTACTGGATCGCCGATCCCTGGGCCTATCGCCTGCCCCCGGCAGACGGCCCCTATCGCTGGGTGCGCTACTACAACGATGCGCTGCTGGTGGATATCTACTCGGGCGAAGTGGTCGACACGGTCTACGATATCTTCTGGTAGGCGCAGCAAGAACGGCGGGTCACGACGGCAGCACGATCTCCAGCCCGGGGATCGTCGCTGCCGTACATCGCTCGCCAAGCACAAAGCGCGTCGTCTCACCATAGCCCGCTGCGCCCGGCACAGCCATGCGCAGCACCTCGCCTGCCTTGAGATCGACGAGCCAATATTCCGGCACTGCGTTTGCCGCATAGAGCCTTGCCTTGGTCTGGCCGTCGTGGCGCTGCGTCGTATCGGCCACCTCGATCAGCATCCGCACCGAGGCGAGCGGCACCGCGCCATCACCATCGGGCTCGCTGGTCAGGATCAAGTCGGGCTCGGGCGCGCTGTGCGGCGGCATCGTAACCGTGGCCTCCACCAATACGGCAATGCTGCTGTCGAGCCCGGCCAGCGCCTGAGCCAGTTCGAGGTGAAGAGCGCTCTTCATTCGTGCATGCGGGCGATGCTGTGCGTTCAAGAAATAGACCTTCCCCGCTATCAGTTCGGTCTTGCCGAGGCCATCAAACGCTCCGGCCTCGTCCAGCCGGAAAAAGTCCTCCACCGTCAGATGGTACGGGCGCGGCGAAGTCGAGAGGGAGGCCTGCTCAGTCACGCGGTCTAGACTAACACCGTCGCCCCGCGCCGCCAACGCCCGATTGCCCGCGCCTCAAGGCTCGGTTGCGCCGCCCCTTCTTCGGCCCGGTTGCCCACTTCTTGGTAGAGCCGCTCGATAGGCTGCATCGGCGTCAATACCACACCTCAAATCCAGACGCTCAAATCCGGCCGTTCAAATCCGGTCCGCCTGCGCCACCGCGTCGCTCGCGCGCAGCGCGCTCACGATCCGTGTCAGATGCGCCAGATCGCGTACCTCCAGATCCACTTCATAGGTGTGGAAGGGGTTCTCGCGCTGGGTCATTTCCAGATTGACGACATTGGCGTGGTTCTTGGCAAACACCCCCGCCATTTCCGCCAGCGTTCCCGGCCGGTTATAAAGCTCGGCCCTGATCCGGCCCACGGCGCCATCGGTACGCGCATCCCATGAAAGATCGATCCAATCGGCATCGACACCGCTCGCCAGTTCCATGCAGTCGATCGCGTGGACCGTCACGCCCTGCCCCATGCGCCTCAGGCCCACGATGCGGTCTCCCGGCACCGGATGGCAGCATTCCGCCAGCTTGAATGCCATGCCGGGCGTGAGGCCGCGGACCGCAATCGCGCGCTGCTGGCTGGGCCAGGTGTCGCTGGCGGGCTGGTTGGCCGCGCTGCCCGGAACCAGCGCTTCCATCACCTGCCGGTCTTCGATCTTGGCGCTGCCAATGGCAACCATCAGCTCTTCTTCATTGACGAATTTCAGCCGCTTGATCGCATCGGCCAGCGCCTTTTTGCCAATCTTGCTCGGCAAACGGTCGGCGATCTCCTCATAAAGCTTGCGCCCGATCTCGGCGATTTCGGCGCGTTCCTTCTGGCGCACGGCGCGGCGGATGGCGGCGCGTGCCTTGCCGGTGACGACAAACGCCAGCCACGAAAGCTGCGGCTCGCTGCTGCGGCTCTTGATGATCTCCACCACATCGCCATTACCCAGCGCGGTGCGCAGCGGCACGTGCCGCCCGTTGATCTTCGCACCCACGGCCAGCGCGCCCAGATTGGTGTGCACGGCAAAGGCAAAATCAATCGGCGTGGCGCCCTTGGGCAACTGATAGAGCGCGCCTTTTGGCGTGAAGGCAAAGATGCGGTCCTGATAGATCGCCATCTTGGTGTGTTCGAGCAGTTCGTCGGGGTCGTTGCTCGCCTCCAGAATCTCGACCAGATCGCGCACCCAGCCCACTTGCCCGTCGGGCCGTCCGCCTTGCTTGTAGGCCCAATGCGCAGCAAGGCCGAACTCGTTGATCCGGTGCATCTCGCGCGTCTTGATCTGCACTTCCACGCGCATCGCGTTGTTGTAGATCAGCGAAGTGTGCAGGCCCTTGTAACCGTTCATCTTGGGCGTGGAGATATAGTCCTTGAACCGGCCGGGGATCATCTGCCAGGTGCGGTGCAGCAGGCCCAGCGCGGTATAGCAATCCTCCGCGCTCTCGGTCAGCACACGAAACGCCATGATGTCAGTGATCTGCTCGAAGCTCACGTGGCGCTCGGCCATTTTCCGCCAGATCGAGAAGGGGTGCTTCTCGCGCCCCGAAACCTCCACTTTCAGCCCCGCCTCGGCCAGCGTCTGCTTGATCGCCAGCGCGATGGAATCGACCTGCGCGCCCTCTTCGCTGCGGATCGCCGCCAGCCGGCCGGTGATCGTGGCATAAGCTTCCGGCTCCAGCTGCTCGAACGCCAGAAGCTGCATTTCGCGCATGTATTCGTACATGCCCACGCGTTCGGCCAGCGGCGCGTAGATCTCCATCGTCTCACGCGCGATGCGGCACCGCTTCTCCTCGCTCTTGATGTAATGCAGCGTGCGCATATTGTGCAGCCGGTCTGCCAGCTTCACCAGCAGCACGCGCAAATCTTCGCTCATCGCGAGAAGGAACTTGCGCAAGTTTTCCGCCGCGCGCTCCTTGTCGCTCATCGTCTCGATCTTGGAAAGCTTGGTCACCCCGTCGACCAGCCGCGCCACTTCGGGTCCGAACAGGCGCTCCACCTCGTCTACCGTGGCAAGGGTATCCTCCACCGTATCGTGGAGCAGCGCGGTGATGATCGTTTGCTGATCGAGCTTCAGCTCGGTCATCAGCCCCGCCACTTCGACCGGGTGCGAGAAATAGGGATCGCCCGAGGCGCGCTTTTGCGAGCCGTGTTTCTGCACGGTATAAACATAGGCGCGGTTCAGCATCGCCTCGTCCGCATCCGGATCATAGGCGAGCACGCGTTCGACAAGTTCGTACTGGCGCAGCATCTGATCCATAGATGGCCCCTCGCCGCTGTTCCCGACAAGGGAAAATGCCGCCTCTGCACAAATCTTTCATGCCTGTGTTGCCATAGCGAGACCGCATCGGCACGTAGGGAACCGATGAGCGACCAAGACTTCAGCGCACGCCTCAAGGCCAACTTGCGCACCCTCAGCTGGCTCGATGCCCCCCGCGTGCGCATTTATGCCGCGATGATCCTTGCCGCCTACATTCCGATGATGGTCAAAGTGTTCCGCGAGGCGACCGGCACTGTGGGCAGCGATTTCCTCGCATTCTGGGGCGCAGGCCGCCTGCTGGCCACTGGCCCGGCCGCGCAGGTCTATGATCTGGCCGCGCAGCACGGCGCGCAGATGGCGGCGGGCACCGGGCAGATGGTCGCCTATGTCAATCCGCCGCCCTACTTGTTCCTTGCCGCGCCGCTGGGCCTCATGCCCTATGCGCTGGCGTGGATCATCTGGGCGCTGTCGGGCTGGGCGATCTGGTTCCTTGTCGCCCGCCGCGCTCTGCCCGGCAGCGGCGCTGCCGGGGCGCTTATCGTCCTCGCCTTTCCGGCTGCCTATCTGGCGGCCAGCCATGCGCAGAACGGCTTCATCACCGGCGCGCTGCTGATCGGCGGCGTCCTTACCTTGCGCCGCTCGCAGGCGCTATCAGGCGCCTTGTTCGGCCTTCTGATCATCAAGCCGCACCTCGCGCTCCTCGTCCCCTTCTGGCTCGCCGCCGGGCGCAAATGGACCGCACTAGCCGCCGCCGCTGCCTCGGCCGCCGCACTATGCCTCGCCAGCCTCGCGGTGTTCGGGATCGAAACCTGGCGGGCCTACCCGCAAAGCTTCGAAGTCAGCCAGATCCTGCTGAACCAGACGGGCAGCGAGTTCTTCCTGCGCATGTGCACGCCGTTTGCCGCCTTGCGCGTTCTTTTCGGCCCCACCGCTGCAATGATCGGACAAGGCGTGATCACGTTGCTCATCGGCACCCTCGCCTGCCTCTACTGGCGCCGCGCCCCATCAGACGAAGCCGCCGGCGCGATGCTGCTGGCCGCCACCGCGCTCGCCTCGCCCTATCTGTTCAGCTATGATCTGCCGTTCCTGATCATGCCCATTGCCTTCCTCATCGGCATGGGCCGCAGCATGGGCTGGCGGCCGTGGGAAAAGACGCTGCTCGTGGCCATCTGGCTCTCGCCGCTAGCCACCCGCGCCGCCGCGCTGCCGCTGGGCCTCAACCTCATGCCGATCCCCGCCGCGATCCTTGTCGGGCTCATCTGGACGACCTGGGCCCCTGCAAAGGCACAACAATAAAAAATAGGGACAGTCCCCATTTTTCTGGAGACTGTCCCTGCGTTTCCCGTCACCTCGAACAGCGGGGTCCGGCTACCTCACTCCCACACCGCCTCAGGCGGCAGGCTCATCAGAATCGCGTCGATGTTCCCGCCGGTCTTGAGGCCGAACAGCGTCCCCCGGTCATAGACCAGATTGAACTCGGCATAGCGCCCGCGCCATGTCAGTTGCTGCAGCTTGTTGGCTGGCGTGAAATCCATCCCCATGCGCCGCCGCACCAGCGCCGGGTACACATTGAGAAACGCCTCGCCCACATCGCGCGTAAAGGCAAAGTTCGCCTCGAACCCGGCATCATCCGCGCATTCCAGATGGTCATAGAAAATCCCGCCCACGCCGCGGTGAACCTTGCGATGCGGGATGTAGAAGTAATCGTCCGCCCAGGCCTTGAACTTGTCGTAATAGGCCGGATCGTGCGCATCGCATGCCGCCTTGTAGCTGGCGTGGAAATCGGACGTATCTTCGGCATAAGGAATCGGCGGATTGAGATCGCCGCCGCCGCCGAACCAGGCTTTGCGCGTCGTCAGGAAGCGGGTGTTCATGTGCACGGCGGGCACATGCGGATTCGCCATGTGCGCCACCAGGCTGATCCCCGTTGCGGTAAACGCCGGATTCTCGGGGTCCGCGCCGTTCATCGTTTTCGCAAATTCCGGGCTGAACGTGCCGCCCACGGTCGACACGTTCACCCCCACTTTCTCGAACACCTTGCCCTTCATCAGGCCCTGCACCCCGCCGCCGCCATCGGCGACCGGCTCGCCATGATGCTCGCGGTTCCAGGGGGTGTAAGTAAAGCTGGCATCGCTGCCCGCCTCGCGCTCGATCGCCTCGAACTCGGCGCAGATCCGGTCCCGCAGGCTTTCGAACCAGGTGCGCGCGCGGCCAGTTTCCGCGCTCCAATCCGTTTTGACGACGGCCGGGTCTTTGAGGGACTCTGGGGCCTCTTGTGCAGTGCTCATGCGGCAAGTCTTGCCAAGCGAAATGCAATCCGGCAAGGCCTGTGCATGGTTCCCGTTTCGTTCACCCCATTTGGTGCGCCCTTCGCGTTTGCCGGGCAGGAATTCGCGCTCGCCCCCAGCCGCGCGCTCTATTGGGCCGAGGAACGCGCGCTCATCGTGGCAGATCTGCACCTCGAAAAGGCCAGCTGGTACGCCCAGCGCGGACAGATGCTCCCCCCGTATGACAGCCGCGAAACCCTTGCCCGAATCGCGGATGCCGTGCGGGAAACCGGCGCCCGCCGCGTGCTGTGTCTGGGCGACAATTTCCACGACAGCCACGGCCCCGCCCGCCTCGAACCCCATGCAGCCGGGATGCTCGATGCTTTGATGCGCGCGGTAGACTGGGTGTGGATCACCGGAAACCACGACACCAAAGACACCAGCATCAAAGCGCAGGGCCTCTCCGAACTCACCGTGCGCGGCATCGCGCTGCGCCATGAAGCGCGCGCGGGCGAAACCGCGCCCGAGCTTTCGGGCCACTTCCACCCCAAATTCAGCGTCACCGCGCGCGGCCGCCGGGTCGCGCGGCCCTGCGCCGTGGCGAGCGAGCGCCGCCTGATCCTCCCCGCTTTCGGTGCCCTCACCGGCGGGATGAACGCCGCCGATCCCGCCATTCTCGGCGCGCTTCAGCCCGCGCGCGCAATCGATGCGCTGATCCCCGCAGGCGGAAAATTGGCACGCTTTCCCTTGTGGCGCTGCGTCTGACAGCCCGGTTGGACAAAGATTCGCGCAGAGGCGCGGAGGGTTTGCCACAGGCCGCCAAGCTGAGAGTGTGCAACCAACGACCGGATCGGGGTAAGGGCCTGTGAGGCCAGTGGGGCCTGCCTATCACGTGCATTGCTCTGTGCCTCAGCGCCACTGCACGATTCCAGCCCCCCTTAACTCCAAACCAACCTTCGCGCTTTATCTGCTGCAGCATTGTGATAAGAGCGCGCGGGGGTCCGGCGCAGCAGCCCCCCGTTTTTGAAACATCAGGAGCAAGCACTATAGCCCCCCCACCACGGCGCATGATGGCGCCACCAGTAAAAACCGGCCCCCGCTACAACCAGCTCATCTCCGTGCCCAAAGTGCGCGTGATTGATGAGAACGGCGAAAACATCGGGGTCATGTACACGCGCGAAGCGATCGAGCAGGCCGCCGAAGTCGGCCTCGACCTTGTCGAAGTCTCGCCAAACGCCGATCCGCCGGTGTGCAAGTTCCTCGACGTCGGCAAGTTCCGCTACGAAGCGCAGAAAAAGGCCAACCTCGCCCGCAAGAGCCAGAAGACGCAGGAGATCAAGGAGATCAAGATGCGTCCGAACATCGATGACCACGATTACGACACCAAGATGCGCAATGTCGTGAAGTTCATCGAAGAGGGCGACAAGGTCAAGATCACCCTGCGCTTCCGTGGCCGCGAACTTTCGCACCAGCAGCTGGGCATGAACCTGCTGCGCAAGGTGCAGGACGATGTGGCCGAAATCGCCAAGGTCGAAGCCTTCCCCCGCATGGAAGGCCGCCAGATGCT
>JAIXYF010000239.1 GCA_027490345.1 Novosphingobium sp. | reverse complement strand
GCGCACATCGGCCTGACGAACCTGCTGATCGTGGAGCCGGAGGTCGCGCTGCTGGAGGCCAAGGACAGCAATGGGCTGCGCTGGTCGTGGGATCCCGATGGCTGCTGCGAAATCCGCAAGGTGCAGCCGCTGGCGCGAGCGCTGCTTTCGTTCGATGCCTCGATCAGCGGGCGCAAGGGGTTCCAGTCCGCCACCCGCAGCGGCCTGCCGCGCTTCGAGATCGACCGGACCGACGCCGAAGGGCGACTGAAGTTCAATCCCCTCGCCTCGTGGACTTCGGCCGATCTGGAAGCCTATATTACGGCGCATCATCTTCCGCGTCATCCGCTGGTGGCGCAGGGCTATCCCTCGATCGGCTGCGCGCCTTGCACCAGCAAGGTCGCGCCGGGCGAAGACCCGCGTTCGGGCCGCTGGAAGGGCTGGGACAAAGTGGAGTGCGGCATCCATGTGCCCGGCTCGCCCGCCAGCACGGGCGCCGATGGCGATCTGCCGCCGGGGTATGATCCCGCGTTCTGAGGGCGGGGCCTTGCCCGTGTTCTTCACTCGAGATTGAGTATCACACCAGCCCTCGTCATTGCGAGGAGCGTAGCGACGAAGCAATCCAGAGGGGCCGTGCAATTTCGCTCTGGATTGCTTCGCTACGCTCACAATGACGAAGGAGGGAACGGGATGGGTATGCCCGATTTCCCTCACCAATGAGCACCTTGCCGGGGGCAGGCCCGGGGGCCTAGGCGCTTGGGCATGCAGCCTTCCCCGCTCCCTGCCCTCCTTACCGTCTGGTATGATGGCGCCTGTCCGCTTTGCACGCGCGAGATTGCGCTGATGCGGCGGCTGGACCGGGCGCAGCAGATCGATTTCGTGAATGTGGCTGAGAGCGATGCCGCCTGCCCGCTGGACCGCACGCTACTGCTGGCGCGGCTCCATGCGCGCGAAAATGGCGTGCTGCTGGATGGCGCGGCGGCGTTTGCTGCGATGTGGCGGGCGATCCCGCTGCTGCGTCCGTTGGGGCTTCTGGCGCGCAACCGGCAGGTGCTGGGCATGCTCGAATGGGCCTATGTGCGCTTCTTGCGGGTGCGCCCCGCTCTTCAAAGGATGATGCGTTGAGCGAAGACCGCTACCGGAAAGTTCCCACCAGCCGCCTTTCGCGCTTTTCCGCGTTCGGCCAATTGGCGGGCGGGGTTGCGGGCGGAGTAATCACCGAAGGGGCCAAGAGGCTGGCGCGCGGGGAGCGTCCTCAGATGTCCGAACTGCTGCTTACCCCTGCCAACGCCACGCGCGTGACCGAGCAGCTTTCGCGCCTGCGCGGCGCGGCGATGAAGCTGGGGCAAATGATCTCGCTCGATGCCGGCGATCTGCTGCCCGCCGAACTCACCGCGATCTTGGCGCGGCTGCGCGATGCGGCGCATTTCATGCCGCCCAAGCAGCTGCAGACCGTGCTGGCGGCGGCATGGGGGGCGGATTGGCGGCGGCGCTTTGCGCGGTTTGAATCCACGCCGATTGCCGCGGCCTCCATCGGCCAGGTCCACCGCGCACAGATGCACGATGGGCGCGTGGTGGCGGTGAAAGTGCAATATCCCGGCATTGCCGCCAGCATCGATGCCGATATCGACAATGTCGCCACGTTGCTGCGCGTTTCGGGCCTGCTGCCCAAATCGCTCGATATCACGCCGCTGCTGGCCGAAGCCAAGCTGCAACTGCATGAAGAAGCGGACTATCTGCGCGAGGCCGAGCAGATGCGCCGCTATGGCGCAATGCTGGCGGGCGAGGCGGAGTTCGTGGTGCCAGCGCCGGTGGACGAGCTGACCGGGCCGGGCGTACTGACGATGGACTTCATCCCCTCGCGCCCGATCGATACGCTGGCCGATGCACCGCAGAACGTGCGCGACCGGGTGATGGGCGCGATGCTCGATCTGGTGCTGCGCGAACTGTTCGCCTTCGGCTTCATGCAGACCGATCCCAACTTCGCGAATTATCGCTGGCAGCCCGATACGGGCAAAGTCGTCCTCCTCGATTTCGGCGCGGCGCGCAGCGTGCCGGACGAGACCCGCGCCGCATATGCGCGGATGATGCAGGCCGGGCTGGATGGCGATCCGGCAGAACTGAAACGCCGGATCTGCGAGGTTGGCTTCGCCTCCGAAGAACAGATGGCGCGGCACGGGGCCGCGTTCGAAGGGGTGATCGGGGTGATCCTCGAACATGTGAATAAAGATGCGATCTTCGATTTTGCCGACCGCAGCTTCGTGGCGCGGTTGCGCGATTTTGGCGAACCGGTGGCGCAAGACCGCGACACCTGGCACTTGCCGCCGATGGATACGCTGTTCGTGCAACGGAAGGTCAGCGGCACCGCGCTGCTGGCGGTGCGCATGAAAGCGCGCCTGCCGCTGCAGGGCATGGTGGCACACCGGCTGGCTAGCCTCGCCGAACCGGCCTGAAACGAACTGGCCTGAAACGAACTGGCCTGAACGCGCCGCCTGCCTGGGGCGAACGGCTTATTTGAGCCAGCCCGCCTCGCGATACCATGCCGCCGTGGCGTTCAGCCCTTCGCGCGTATCGATGCGCGGGTGCCACAGCGATTTTGGCGGCTGCGCGCCTTCGCTCACGGTCCAATCGGGATGGCAGATATAGCGCGCGCGGTCCGGCGTGAGCTTGGCCTTCGCGCCGCGCAGCAGCCGGTCGGCCCGCGCAGCCAGGCCAATCACGCGCGGCGAAAGCGAAAGCGGGCGGATCGGCTTGCGGCGTCTGGTCCCGGCATTGGCCGCCACACCAATGGCTTGCGCCAGCCCGACATGAGTCCAGCCGCCCGGTTCGCCATCGTCAGGCTCGAACATCCGGTGCGTGGCCTCTTCGCTGCTAGGCAGGAGCGTGATCAGCAGTTCGGCCAGATCGGCCACGTGGATCACCGAAAGGCGGCCCGGCGGCGGCAGCGGCACCACGCCGCGCCGCGCAAGGCGGAACAGCTCCAGCATTTCGGTATCGCGCGGGCCAAACACGGCGGGCGGTCGCACCACGGTCCAATCGAGGCCCGAGGCGCGCACCAGCTTTTCCCCGCGCAGCTTCGAGGCGCCATAGAGCGACAGCTGCGGTTCGCGCGCGGCGAGCGAGGAGACGTGGATCATGCGCCCCACGCCCATCGCGTGCGCCGCCTCGATCACACGCAAGGTGCCTTGCACATTGCCTTCCTCAAACCCCGCCGGATCGGGCGCATTGACCACGCCGGCAATGTGGATCACCGCGCTGGCGCCCTGCATCAGGCGCTTGAGCGCGGCCGTGTCTGCCAGATCGCCATCGACCCATTCGACCCCGCCGCGCAGCCGCTGCTTGCGCCGGGTCAGCGCGCGCACATCAAGCTGGCGGCGGCTGGCTGCCAGCAGCACGGCCTGCCCCACAAAGCCGGTCGCCCCCGTTAGCGCAACAAGATCCCCGCCCCTGCCCGCTTGGCTGCTCACAGCATCACCAGCTGATCGCGGTGGATCAGCGCCGAACGCGGGGCATAGCCCAACAGCGCCTCGTGCTCTGCCGAAGCATGGCCCATCAGCGCGGCGCATTCGCCCGCATCATATTCGCTCAGCCCGCGCGCAAGGACCGCGCCATCGGGGCCGAGCACGGCAATCGCATCGCCGCGCAGGAACGTGCCATCGACCTGAGTGACCCCGGCGGCCAGCAGGCTGGAGCCGCGCGCCAGAGCCGCAGCCGCGCCCGCATCGACATGGACCGCGCCTTTCATGCGCAGCTTGCCGCCCAGCCACGCCTTGCGCGCGCGGGCCTTGCGTCCGGAGCGCTGGGGCGGGCAGAACAAAGTGCCGCGCTCTGCTGCCAGCGCGCCCGCGATGGGGCTTTCGGGGCGGCCATCGATGATCGCCAGCGCAATGCCCGCCAGCCCCGCGATTTCGGCGGCCTGAAGCTTCGAGGTCATCCCTCCCGAACCAAGGCCGGAAGAGGATCCGCCCGTGGCCATTGCATGAATCTGCGCCGTTACACCGCGCACCACCGGAATGCGCACCGCACCTTCAAGGCGCGGGTCGCGATCATAGAGCCCATCGATATCGGACAAGAGCAGCACCGCGCTGGCGCCTGCCGCCTGCCCCACGCGCGCGGCCAGCCGATCGTTATCGCCAAAGCGGATTTCCTCGGTGGCGACCGTATCGTTTTCGTTGATCACCGGCACCGCGCCCGATGCGAGCAAAGTGCCCAGCGTGGCGGTAACGTTGAGATAGCGGCGGCGATCTTCGAGATCTTCGAGCGTGAGCAGCACTTGCGCCGCGATCAGCCCGTGATCGGCCAGCAGTTCGGCCCAGAGCCCGGCCAGCGCGATCTGGCCGACGGCTGCGGCGGCCTGCGCATCGGCAAGGCTGCCGCGCCCGCCGCGCGCAAGGCCCAGCTTGCGCGCGCCCAGCGCAATCGCGCCCGAGGACACGACGATGACATCCTGCCCACGCGCGCGCGCCGCGGCAATTTCTGCCACCAGCAGCGCCAACCAGCGCCGCCGGGGCGCACCATCCTGCCCAACCAGCAGCGCCGAGCCGACCTTGATGACAAGGCGCGGCGCAAGCGCAGGATCGGTCAGCCGGGCAAGACAATCAATCGACATGGTGCCCGCCGCTTAGGGGAAATGCGGGGCTGCGGGAAGGGGGCCGGAAAGAGGCCGTGTATCAGCGCGATTGCGCGCGCCAGCGCTGCACGGTGCGCTCCACGGCCATTTCCTCGCCGCCGGTCTTGCCCCACAGTTGGGAGAACGAGGGGTCTGCCGAAGCCGGACGCAGTTCGGAAGCGAGTTCATCGAACGCCACGCGGATCGGGATCGAGACGCCTTCGCCGCAGATGATGCATTCGCGGTTGCGCAGCGCCGGGATCGAATCGAGGAAGCCGCGCGCGCCTTCGGGCATGGCGGCCTTCACGAAAGCCTGATCGCGTTCGTTGTTGAGGCGCATGGCGATGATCGTGCCGCACTGGCTGAGCACGCCTTCGGCCAGATCGGACGGGCGCTGCGTGATGAGGCCCAGCGAAACGCCGTATTTGCGGCCTTCCTTGGCGATGCGCGAAAGGATGCGGCCCACCGACGAGCCATCGGTATTCTTCTCAGCCGGAACATAGCGGTGCGCTTCTTCGCACACCAGCAGGATCGGCCGCGTTTCCTCATCGCGCGACCAGATCGCATAATCGAACACGAGGCGCGAAAGCACGGCAACCACAGTCGAGGTGATTTCCGAAGGCACACCTGAAACGTCGATGATCGAAATCGGCTTGCCGTGCGAGGGCAGGCGGAACACGCGGCTGATGAATTCGGCCATCGTATCGCCCACCAGCATGCCGGAGAACATGAACTGATAGCGCGGATCGCCACGCAGTTCCTCGATCTTGGTCTTGATCCGCTGATAGGGGACCGAGGTGTGGCCCTTGTCGAGCTTGCCCATCTCGTTGTTGAGGATGTTGAGCAGATCAGACAGCAGATAGGG
>JAIXYF010000201.1 GCA_027490345.1 Novosphingobium sp. | reverse complement strand
TTGCGCTGCTTTTCCCAATCGGCATAGCCGCCCGCGACGACATCGACTTTGCCTGAACCGTCCATGCCGAGCGTGATCGTGACCGTGCGATCAAGGAAATCGCGGTCGTGGCTGACGATGAGGACGGTGCCGTCGTAGTCCGAAATCACTTCCTGCAGGAGGTCGAGCGTTTCGAGGTCGAGGTCGTTGGTCGGCTCGTCGAGTACGAGGAGGTTCGAGGGGCGGGCAAATTCGCGCGCCAGCAGAAGCCGCGAGCGCTCTCCGCCCGAGAGCGTGCCGACGCGCGCTTCGACCATGCCGGGATCGAACAGGAAGTCCTTGAGATAGCCGTGGATGTGCTTGCGCACGCCCTGCACGTCGATCCAGTCGCTGCCTTCGGCCACCACATCGCGGATGCGCTTTTCAGGCGACATCAGGCTGCGCTGCTGGTCGATGATGACGGGGGTGAGCGTTTTGGCCAGCGTGACGGTGCCGCTGTCGGCCTCCAGTTCGCCGGTGAGGAGCTTGAGCAGCGTGGTTTTCCCCGCGCCGTTCGCGCCGACGAGGCCGATGCGGTCCTTGCGGGTGATGCGAAGGCTGAAGTCCTTGACGATCACCCGTTCGCCAAAGCGCTTGGTGATCTTGTCCGCCACGATCACCGCCTTGCTCTTGGCATCGTCGCTGGCAAGGGTGAGCTTGGCCGCGCCTTGCGGGCTGAGCATCGCGGCGCGGGTGGCCCTCATTTCCCAGAGCTTTTCGAGGCGGCCCATGTTGCGCTTGCGCCGTGCGGTGACGCCGCGTTCGAGCCAGTGGGCCTCGATCTTGAGCTTGGCGTCGAGCTTGTCCGCCGCGCGGGCTTCTTCGGCGTAGACGGCTTCCATCCACGCTTCATAGCCGCCGAAGCCGATCTCGCGGCGGCGCAGCGAACCGCGATCCAGCCACAGCGTGGCCTTGGTCAGGCGTTCGAGGAAGGTGCGATCGTGGCTGATGACGACGAAGGCGCCGTTGTAGCGCTGGAGCCAGGATTCCAGCCATTCGATGGCGGCAAGGTCGAGGTGGTTGGTCGGCTCGTCCAGCAGCAGCAGATCAGGTTCGCTGGCGAGCGCGCGGGCCAAGGCGGCGCGGCGGCGTTCGCCGCCCGAAGCGCTGTCTGCCTTGCGGGAGAGATCGATGCCCAGCTGCCCGGCGATGGATTCGACTTCATGGCGCGGCGGGGCGTCCTTGCCCGAAAGCGCGAAGTCCATGAGGGTTTCATAGCCAGTGAAGAACGGGTCCTGCTCCAGCGTGACGACGCGCGTGCCCGGCTGGACCGAGCGGGTGCCCTTGTCCGCATCGACTGTGCCCGCGATGAGCTTGAGCAGCGTGGTTTTCCCCGCGCCGTTGCGGCCGATGAGGGCGAGGCGATCACGCGGGCCGATCTGGACGTCGAGGTCCTGGAACAGCCAATGCGTGCCCTGGTTGAGGCCGAGGCCTTCCCAGCTGAGGATTGGTGCTGCTGCCATGATGGGCGGCGCTTAGCCGGGGCGGGCGCCGAGGTCCAGTATCTGCGAAATGCCGCCTTGGCACCGGGGCGCACGTTCTGTCATAATGACACATTAGGGGAGCGGGCAAAGGGCCGCGCTTTGCCCGCATGTTCACGACCCATTCAAAGGCCGCAGTCTATGCCGCTTCGCATCATGCGTTGGACCACATCTCAGTTGACCCTTGGCCTGTTCGCCCTTGGCTTGTTCGTCGCTTTTGCCCCCGCCGCCGATGCGCAGCAGCGCGCAGACGAGCAGGACAATGTGCGGCGGGATCTGCGCCGGGGAAATGTGCGCTCATTGCGCGAGATCGAAGCCCGCGTGCTGCCGGGCAAGCGCGGGATGCAATACCTCGGCCCCGAATATGATCCCACTGCAATGGCCTATCGCCTGAAATTCATCCAGAGCGGGCGCGTGGTGTTTGTCGATGTTGATGCGCGCACTGGCCAGGTGCTGGGCGAATCGCGCTAATTTCCCAGTCTTGCGGAAAGTAGAACGGCCCGTTCCTTGACCGTTCAGGTTTGTCGCTCCATCTAGCCTGTTCATATTCGGTGCTGCCGCTGTGCGGCGCAGCAAGGGGCAAGCGATGCGTATCCTGATTGTTGAGGACGAACCCACTCTGGGCAAGCAGCTCAAGTCCACGCTGGAGGCTACCGGCTATGCCGTTGATCTTTCGACGGATGGCGAGGACGGCCATTTCATGGGCTCGACCGAGGATTACGATGCGGTCGTGCTCGATCTGGGCCTGCCCGAGATCGATGGCCTTACCGTGCTGGGCATGTGGCGCAAGGAAGGACGCAAGTTCCCCGTGCTGGTGCTGACTGCGCGGGATAGCTGGTCTGACAAGGTGGCGGGCCTTGATGCCGGGGCGGATGATTATCTGGCCAAGCCGTTTCAAAGTGAGGAACTCATCGCCCGCCTGCGCGCGCTGATCCGCCGCGCTTCGGGCAATTCCTCGTCCGAACTGATCGCGGGCGGCGTGCGGCTGGATACGCGCTCTGGCCGCGTGACGCTCGACGGCGAGCCGGTGAAGCTGACCGCGCAGGAATACAAGCTGCTTTCGTACCTGCTCCACCACAAGGGCAAGGTGGTGAGCCGCACCGAACTGATCGAGCATATCTACGATCAGGATTTCGACCGCGATTCCAATACGATCGAAGTGTTCGTCACGCGTATCCGCAAGAAGCTGGGGCCGGATGTGATCACCACGATCCGCGGGCTGGGCTATAGCTTGGATGATCCGGCGCACGGCGGGCGCGGCTGATCGCCACAGGCGCTGCTGGCGTGGAGCATGGCGTGATCGCCCCAGAAGCGGCTAAAGCAGCGGCTAAAGCAGCGGCTAAAGCAGCGGCGCAAACTGGGCCCCAAGCGGCGGTCCAGTCTGGGGCCAATCCCTCGCTGGCAACCGCGCCGCACACCGGATCGCTTTCGCGGCGGATGCTGCTGATTGCGGTGGTGTGGATTTCGGTGCTGCTGCTGGGCGGCGGCCTTGCGCTTGATCGGACGATGACCGGCCTTGCCACGCGCAATTTCGATGATCAGCTGGGTTATATGCTCACCGCCATGGTGGGGTCTGCCGAAATCGGGCCGGATGGCGAAGTGTTTTTCAACCGCGCGCTGGGCGATCAGCGGTTCCTTGAACCAAACAGCGGGCTCTATTGGCAGATCACCGGCAAGGGGCACGAGGATTTCCCCTCGCGCTCGTTGTGGGACCGCACGCTCAAAATGCGCGGCGATCACTTCGATGGTAGCCCGCATGTCTATGATAGCGAACAGTTTGGCCAGGAACGGCTGCGCGTGATCGAACGTTCGGTGATTCTGCCGGGCAGCCCGGTCAACTGGCAATTTGCCGTGGCGGCCAGCCGCAGCGAGCTGGATGCGCAGCTCCGGCGCATCCGGGCGATCTTGCTCTGGTCGTTCGTGGTGCTGGCGCTGGGCCTGATCACGATGGCGGCCCTGCAGACCTATTATGGCCTTGGCCCCTTGCGCCGCGTGCGCCGGGCGATCGCCGACATGCGCGAGGGACAGGCGCGCCGGGTGGATGAGCCGCTGCCGCTGGAAGTGCAGCCGCTGGTCGAGGAGATAAACGGCCTGCTGGAACATTCCGAGCGGCAGGCCGAGGAAGCGCGCACCCATGCGGGCAACCTAGCCCATGCGCTGAAAACGCCGCTAACCGTTGTGATGAACGCCGCTACCGCGAAGGCTGACGATTTGTCCGATACCGTGATCCGTGAGGCGGCGGTGATGCGGCGGCAAGTGGATCACCATCTGGCGCGCGCGCGGGCGGTTGGCCGCCGCGCCACCGGCCTTGCCCGTGCCAGCGTGGGCGAAAGCGCCGAGGCGGTAGAGCGCGCGGTGGCGCGGCTTTACCCCCAAGTGCGCTTCGATATCGATGGCAACCGCGAGGCTAGCGTGGCAATCGAGCGGCAGGACCTTGACGAGATTCTCGGAAACCTCATTGAAAACGCAGCCAAATATGGCGGCGGATCGGTGTTCGTGACGATGGACGCGGCGCCGGACGATCCGAAAACCTGCGAAATCTGGATCGAGGATGACGGCATGGGCATCCCGGATGAAGCGCGCGGGAAGCTGTTTGCTCGCGGCGCGCGGCTCGATACCGGCAAGCCGGGTACCGGGCTGGGGCTGGCCATCGTGCGCGATGTGGCCGAACTGTATGGCGGCGCGATCATGCTGGGCGAGAGCGAGGATCTGGGCGGATTGATGGCAGTGCTGCGGCTGCCGCGTTCTGCCGGGAAATAAGGCAGTCTGGCGTTAGGCCCTCGGATGCGCGCTGCGATAGACGTCAAGCAGAGTTGCGGCGTCCACCTTGGTATAGATTTGCGTCGAGGACAGGCTGGCGTGGCCGAGCAATTCCTGCAGACTGCGCAGGTCTGCACCCGCACCCAGCAGATGCGTTGCAAAGCTATGGCGCAGCGCATGCGGGGTGGCGGTGGGCGGCAGGCCCAGCACGATGCGCGCGCGGGCCACGGCGCGCTGGATCATGCCTTGCGCGAGCGCGCCGCCCTTGGCGCCGCGAAACAGCGGCCCTGTGCGTTCTAGCGGCCAGGGCACCTGCCGGGCATACTCCTCCACCGCCGCTTTCACGATGGGCAGGATCGGCACGACGCGCTGGCGGCCGCCCTTGCCCGTGACGATCAGGGTCTCGCCCAGCGGCAGCGCGGCGGCGGTGAGCGAGAGCGCTTCGGCAATGCGCAGCCCAGCGCCATAAAGCAGGAGCAGCACCGCCCGGTCGCGCGCGCCGATCCATGGCTGGCTGCCTTCATCCGCCACCATAGCGGCGAGGTTTACCGCATCATCGGGCGTGATCGGGCGGGGCAGGCCCTTTTTCACGCGGGGGCCGCGCAGGCGGGGCGGCGGGGCAGCAGCGCCTCCGGCCTGCGCGCGGGCGAAAGCGAGGAAGGCCTTGAGCGCGGAAAGCTCGCGCGCGGCCGAAACATTGCCAATGCCATCCGCGCGCCGCGCGGCCAATTGGCGGCGCACATCGCCCACATCGAGCGCGGCGAGCGAAGCCCAACTCTGGGGCTGGGGCAGCGCAGCGAGCAGGCGCACGGCCGCGGTGCCATAGGCGCGCACCGTGTGCGGCGAACGGCGACGGGCGAGCGCGAGGTGATCGTGCCAGGCGGCCAGCAGATCGGGCGTGCTCATGCCCCGCCCACTTCGGCGCGCACCAGCGCGGCGGGGACGATTTCCCCCAGCAGGCCATCGAGCAGCGGCATGCCCTGCTGCGTCACGATCAGCCTGTCGCCGCTCGTTTTCAGCAGGCCTTGCGCGGCATAGAACGCACGCTTGGCCGGATCGATCAGATCGGTTTCGGCAAGACCGAAGCGCGCGGCAAGCGCGGCGGGCGCAATACCTTCATCAAGCCTGAGGCCCATCAGCAGCGCCTCTGCTGCCTGTTCGCGCAGGCCAAGCTCCCGGATTTCGTGGATGCCGTGGTGCTGCTGGCTGACTGCTTTGAGGAAGTTTTCGGGCTTGCGGTGGCGCACTGTGGCAAAGCCGCCGCGCCGCCCGTGGGCTCCGGGGCCGATCCCGGCATAATCCTGATAGCGCCAGTACGTCAGGTTGTGGCGGCTTTCCTCGCCGAGGCGGGCATGGTTGCTGATCTCGTAGGCAGGCAGGCCCGCCGCGTTCGTCATGTCGCGGGTCAGGGCGAACAGATCGCCTGCCGCGTCATCATCGAGCGGGGTGAAGCGGCCTTCGCGCACCAGCGTGGCGAAGCGGGTGCCCGGTTCGATGGTGAGTTGGTAGAGCGAGAGGTGGCCCGTGCCCAGCGCCAGCGCGCGGGCCAGTTCGGCCTGCCATAGTGCTTCGGTGTGATCGGGGCGCGCATAGATCAGATCGAAGCTGACGCGGGCGAAATGGCGCTGCGCCACATCGAGCGCGGCGAGGCCTTCGGCGGCATCGTGAAGGCGGCCAAGGAAGGCGAGGGCGGTATCATCGAGTGCCTGCAGGCCGAGTGAGACGCGGTTGATGCCGACCCCTGCCAGCGCGGCGAAATTGGCCGCTTCGACCGAGGAGGGATTGGCCTCCAGCGTGATTTCGATGTCATCGGCAAAGCGCCAGTGGCGGCTGGCAGCCTCGATCAGCGCGGCGACGAGGGCCGGGGGCATCAGCGAAGGGGTGCCGCCCCCGAAGAAGATCGAGGTCAGCGTCTGGCCTCCCGCCAGCGCTGCCTCGTGCGTCATGTCGGCCAGCAGCGCGGCCTGCCAGCTCGCGATGTCGGTCCGTTCGCGCACGTGGCTATTGAAATCGCAATAGGGGCACTTGGCGAGGCAGAACGGCCAGTGAATATAGAGAGCGAAGGCCATGGTGCGTTCCAGCCCGAGTCGGGCCGGTAAAGTCAAGCGCCAATGCTTCCGGAGGTTCCGCCCATGCTGCGCCAATCCATCATTCTCATGTTCGGTCTGGCCACCACTGCTGCCATGGCTGCACCGGCTATGGCTGAAGTAACCGCTGCGCCTGACGAGGCCGTGGCGGGTCGCCTGCTAGCGGCGCAGAACGCGGAGCGCGTGCGATGGGGCGCGAAGCCGCTGGTATGGAGCGCCAAGCTGGCCGACCACGCGAAGAAGTGGGCGCAGGCGCTCGCGGTATCCGACATGATGGAGCATTCCGTGGCGGGTGCCGATGGCGGCGAGGGCGAGAACCTTTGGTTCGGCTCGAAGGGGGACTACACGCCCGAGGAAATGATCGGGTTCTTCGTGGAAGAAGGGAAGATGTTCAAACGCGGCGTTTTTCCGGCGGTTTCGACCACCGGGCGCTGGGAGGATGTGGGGCACTATACCCAGCTGATGTGGCAGGATACGCGCGAGGTGGGTTGCGCCATCGTGAGCAACACGCGGCGCGATGTGCTGATCTGTCGCTATTGGCCGGCGGGCAATATCCCGGGCAAGCCGGTGTTCGATTATGCCGCGAAAGCGGCGCCAGCCGCCGCCACGCAAGCCATCGCCCCTGCTCCGGTCAAACCAAAGCCGAAGAAACGAGTTTCGAAAAAGCGTAGGCGCGGTGGCTGATGCTGTGCTTTTCGGCGGGATCGAGCTCGGCGAAGGTGCGCGTATAGCCCACTGGCACGAACACCGGATCGTAGCCGAAGCCTAAAGTCCCGCGCGGCGGCCAGGTGAGCATGCCCGGGGCGCGGCCTTCGAACACCAGTTCGCGGCCATCGGGCCAGGCCAGCGCGAGGACACAGGCAAACCAGCAGTCGCGCGGGGTGTCGGGGCCAAGCTCGGCCAGTTTGCCTTCCACTTTGCCCATCGCCATGTACCAATCGCGGCCCGGCCCGCCTTCGTAAGGCGCCGCTTCCGCCCAGTCGGCGGTATACACGCCCGGCGCGCCGCCAAGCGCGACCACGCAGAGGCCGGAATCATCGGCGAGCGCGGGCAGGCCAGAGGCCTTGGCCGAGGCGTGCGCTTTGATCAGGGCGTTCTCGGCAAAGGTCGTGCCGGTCTCGGCAGGCTCGGGCAGGCCGAGTTCGCCTGCCGAGAGGCATTCCATCCCGTAAGGCGCCAGCAGGGCCCGGATCTCGCGCAGTTTGCCCGCGTTGTGCGTGGCGATGACGAGTTTTCCGGGCTCCAGCAGGCGTGTCACCGCTTGGTCGCCTTCTCTTGCGCCGCGAAGATTTCGCCGCAGCCGATGCGGGCGAGGCGCAGGAGGCGCAGAAGGCCTTCCTCGTCATAAGTCGCGCCTTCCGCCGTCGCCTGCACTTCGGCGATATGACCGCCTTCGATCAGCACGAAGTTGGCGTCGGCATCGGCGGAGCTGTCCTCGATGTAGTCGAGATCGAGCACCGGGTTGCCATTATGGATGCCGCAGGAAATCGCGGCGACCTTGCGGGTGAGGGGGTCGTCCTTGATTGCGCCGCTGTCCATCAGCCCCTGCACGGCAAGGCGCAGCGCAATCCACGCGCCCGAGATCGAGGCGGTGCGCGTGCCGCCATCGGCCTGGATCACGTCGCAATCCAAGGTGATCTGGCGTTCGCCGAGCTTCTTCATATCGGTCACAGCGCGCAAGGAACGGCCGATAAGGCGCTGAATTTCCTGTGTGCGGCCCGATTGCTTGCCCTTGGCAGCTTCGCGGCTGCCGCGCGTGTGGGTGGCGCGGGGGAGCATCGAGTATTCCGCCGTGACCCAGCCTTCGCCCTTGCCGCGCATGAACGGCGGCACGCGCTCTTCGACAGACGCCGTGACCAGCACCTTGGTATCGCCGAAGCCGATCAGCACCGAGCCTTCGGCGTGCTTGGTGAAACCGGTTTCGATCGTGATGGCGCGCATTTCATCTGCGGCGCGGCCTGAGGGACGCATGGGAATTCCTTTGCTGAGCGTTTGTGCTGCCTTTAGCCGCGCGTAGCCAGATTGAAAGGCCCATCGGCACGAAAAGACGGGGGCGGGGGCACCTTTCATGGCGGCGCAAACTCCCCTAGAACGGCATTATGGCAGGACCCGGACTTACCGAACTTTCCGCGCGCGCCCGCGAAATCTTCCGGCTGGTGGTCGAAGGCTATATCGCCAGCGGCCTGCCGGTGGGTTCGCGCACCCTGGCCGGCAGCGGGGCTGTGGGGCTTTCGCCAGCCTCGATCCGCTCGGTTCTGCAAGAATTGCAGGATGCCGGGCTGCTTGCCGCGCCCCACACCAGCGCCGGGCGGATGCCGACCGAGGTGGGCCTGCGGCTGTTTGTTGATGGCATCATGCAAGTGGCCGAGCCGAGCGCCGCAGACCGCGCGCAGATTGAGCGGGGGCTGGCCGAGGGCGGCACGATCGAGGCGGCGCTGGCGGCGGCGAGTTCGGCGCTCTCTGATCTTTCGGCGGCAGCGGGGGTGGTGATGGTGCCCCGCCGCGAGGTGCGGCTGGCGCAAGTGTCGTTTGTGGCGCTGGGGCAAGGCCGCGCGCTTGTTGTGCTGGTGGGCGATGATGGCAGTGTCGAGAACCGGGTGATCGACGTGCCGAGGGCGGCCAATGCAATAACGCTGGAGCAGGCGGGCAATTATCTGACCGCGCGGATGGCCGGGCGTACGCTGGCCGAGGCATTGCACGCGATTCGGGCCGAAATCGCAGGCGGGCGCAGCGCGCTCGATGCGGCCAGTGCGGCGCTGGTGGAGCGCGGCCTTGCGGTGTGGAGCCGCGATGCAGCGCAGCGCCCGGTGCTGGTGGTGCGCGGCCAGGCCAATCTGCTGGATGATGCGGCGCTGGGCGATATCGAGCGGGTGCGGCAATTGCTGGATGAACTGGAAAGCGCGGAGGCTATCGCGGGCGTTCTTGATGCCGCGCGCGAGGCGGGCAGCGCGCGCATTTTCATCGGCAGTGAGAACCGGCTGTTCTCGCTCTCGGGCTCCTCGGTGATCGCCGCCCCTTGGCGCGATGGCGAAGGGCGCGTGGTCGGCGTGGTGGGAGTTATCGGGCCGACGCGGTTGAATTATGCGCGGGTTGTCCCCATGGTTGATTTCACGGCCCAATCGCTGGGCAGGATCATCGCACAAGACGGATTTGGCAGAAAATGACTGACAACGACACGCGCCCGCAGGATGACGAAATGATGGCGGAGCTAGCCAAGGAACTTGAGGGCGTTCCTACCGAGTTGACCGAAGACAGCGACCCGCTGACCGAAGTTGTAGCGGCGCTGAGGGGCGATCTCGAAGCGGCCAAGCAGGACGTGCTCTATGCCAAGGCGGAGACGCAGAACGTGCGCCGCCGCATGGAAAAGGAAGTATCCGATACGCGCACTTATGCCGCGACGGCCTTTGCGCGCGACATTCTGTCCGTGGCCGACAACCTTGCACGCGCGCTGGAGACGATCCCGGCGGAACTGCGCGCAGACGACAAGATGAAAAACCTTGTCGCAGGGCTGGAAGCTACGGGGCGCGAGATCGAAAAGGTGTTCGCCAGCCACGGCATCAGCCGGATTGCGGCAAAGGGCCTGCCGCTCGATCCGCACCAGCACCAGGCGATGCTGGAAATCCCGTCTGATGATGTGGAGCCGGGCACCGTGCTTCAAGAATTGCAGGCCGGCTACATGATCAAGGACCGCCTGCTGCGCGCCGCGATGGTGGCCGTGGCCAAGAAGCCGGATTGATCAGGCGCCCATCAGCGCCAGCACCTCGTCCGTATCGTAGAGGTCT
>JAIXYF010000177.1 GCA_027490345.1 Novosphingobium sp. | reverse complement strand
CTGTCGCGACGCCGGTCATCGTCGTCTCGCTTGGCGTGCTGGTTGCGGCCATGGTGGCCTCGATCATGTCGGCAATTCTTGGTTTCAACGCTCTGGCGGTGGCACAATGAAAACGCGCAAATCTCTCCCCGTCCGCAATGGCTTCACTTTGCTTGAGCTGCTGGTGGTGCTCGCCATCCTCGGCTTGCTCTATGCCATCGTCGGGCCGCAGGTGATCAAGTACCTGTCCAGTTCGAAAAGCGAGACGGCCTCCGTGCAAGTCAAGAATGTCGATGCGGCGATGAAGCTGCTGCGGCTCGATGCCGGGCGCTATGCCACAAATCAGGAAGGGCTGCAGGCGCTGGTCACCCAGCCGGGCGGCATGGCCGATTGGCGCGGCCCCTATCTGCCCAACACAGCGGCGCTCACCGATCCCTGGGGCAATCCCTATCGCTATGCCAATCCGGGCAAGCATGGCGAAATCGATGTTTACACGCTGGGTTCGGACAATGCCGAAGGCGGCACGGGTGAGGCCAAGGACCTCGGCAACTGGTAAGCCATGCTGCGTATCGCCGCCCTTCCCCCGGCCATCCGGCCTGATCGCCTCATCCCCAGTGGTTGCAGGCGGGTTTCCGGGCGCGGCTTCACGCTGCTGGAAATGCTGGTGGTGCTGGCCATCACCGGGCTGATCGCATCGCTGCTGTTTCCGCAGATCGGGACCGCGCGGCTGGCGGTACGAGACCGGACGCTGCGCGAGGCGCTGGCGGCAGGCGCGGAAGGCGCGCGTGCCATGGCGCTGCGCAGCGGTGCGCCCGCCACCTTGAGCGCGGGCGACGGCGGCACCGCGCTGCTGATCACCGGTGCAAACACCCGGCGGATCGCGCTGGATGCGACCGGGTCAATGCGGCTTGCCGTGCGTCCGCCCGGCATTGTGTTTCATCCCGATGGCAGCACAACCGGCGGCGAACTGGTGCTGGGCAGCGGGCGAAATGCCGCGCGCTTCCTTGTAGACCCGGCCAATGGCCAACTGCGGGCCGCCGCGCGTGCCAGCGGCAATGGAGGCTGAACGATGCGGCCTCATCCGCACGAACAGGGTTTCCTGATGGTGGAGGCGCTGGTGGCGCTGGCCATTGCCGCGCTCATGGCCGCGCTGGTGTTCGATTCGGTCTGGCAGATGGGCCGCACGGCCATTGCGGCATCCGATCAGCGCCAGGCGCTGCTGCTGGCGCGCTCCGTGCTGGCCGCCGCCAGCGTGCCCGGCCCGGCATCGCCAATCCCCGCAACCGGCACCGAGGGGCGGATGGCATGGTCGATCACCAGCGAACCATTTGCCTCTGCCGCGCAGGACGGCCTGGCCCTAGCCTCCGTGCGGGTTGCCGTGCGCGATGCGGCAACCGGCCGGGTGCTGGCGCGCCTCGCCACGCTGAAGACGCAGCAATGAGCCCTGCCCTCACCCTTCCGCGCATCTGGCCTCTTCCCCCGCGCCACAGCCGCGAAGGCGGCTTCACGCTGGCAGAAATGCTCGTGGCGCTGGCGCTGTTTGCCATGATTTCGGCGCTGCTGGCCGCCGTGGTCAATCTGATCGCGCAGTTCGATGGCCGATCCCGGCGGCAGGCCGATCTGGTCGAGCAAGTGGTCTTAGCGCAGACCATGCTGCGCACCCGGCTCGAACAGCTGCGGCCGCTGGTCGATATTCGCGGGCTGGGCGATACGATCACGATGGTCGGCCTTCCGGGGGAGCTGAGCTTCACCGCCCCGGGTTTTGCCGCCACTGGTCCCCACGCCGTGCAAGTGTTCCGGCTGCGCCGCACCAATCAGGGACAACTGATGCTCTACACCGCATCGATGCTGGGCGGGCCTGATCTGCGCGTGCCGTCTGTCGAGGGGTGGCAGGCCGTGCCGCTGCTGGGCGGCGTGACCCGGCTGGAGATCGGCTATTTCGGGCCAGACCGGCTGACCGGCCGCGATGTGTGGCAGGACCGCTGGGAACGGCGCGCCCAGCCGCCCAAGCTGGTGCGCGTACGAGTGGGGTTTGCCGATGGCGATGCCCGCATCTGGCCGGTGCTGATGGTCCGCCCGATGGCCAGCGTGCGCCTGGCCTGCCAGGATGGGCGCACCAGCCTTGATTGCGGAGAGGCGCAATGAACCTTTCCGAACTGCTCAATATGGACATGGCCACGCTGGGGCGGATGGCGCGCAGCGGGTTCGACTGGTGGGTGCGCGAGCTGGAAAGCATGGCGCCTGCCGGATTGCTGCGCGGCAAGCGGCTCACCGCCTGGCACCGCTATGAACTCGGCCGGGATCAGGGCACCGTGATCCCTGCCAGCCGCCCGGAGACCGATACGCTGGTGATCCCGGCAGAGCTATGCCTTGTACGCACGCTCAGCCTGCCGCGTCTGCCGCAAGCGGATCTGGCCGCGCTGATCGCGCTGGATGCAGACCGGATCATGCCGGTGCCCGCAGACAGCGTCGTGATCGGCATCCGCACGCTGGGGCCGATCGAGGACGGGCCAGGATCAGGCAGCGGGCCAGACATGGTGCGGGTGAAAGTGGGCGCGCTGCCGCTGGTGCGCGCGCGGGCCATCGTCGATGCCGCGCAGGCGGCAGGCGCCGCGCCCACGCATGTCGGCCCGCTGGATGAAACCGGCCAGCAGCTTGATTTCGATCTGGGCCCTGCCCTGCGGCAGGCCGGGCTGATGCCGCCGCGCCCGGCGGTCGCCCGGTTCTGGTGGGCGGCGGTGGCCGTGCTGGTGCTGATCAACATCGGCACAGCGGTGCTGCGCGATCAGCAGCAAGTGGACCGGCTGCAAGCGCTGGTCGATGCGCAGGCCCCCGCGGTTGGCGCTGTGCGCCGGATCGAGGACCGGGTGATCGGCAATGCCCGTCTGGTGGGGGCGCTCAATGCCCGGCGCGCGGCGCACCAGCCGCTGCGCCTGCTTGCCACGGTGGGCGGCGTCTTGCCGGAAAAGGCCTGGATCCAGCGCTTCGAATGGGATGGCAAGAGCGCGCGGCTTACAGGTTATGCCGCGCCGGGAATCAATGTCGTCTCGGCGCTCAAGGCCTCGGGGCTGTTTGCCAGCGTGCGTGCCAGCCGCGCTGAAACCGTGGCCGAAACCGAGACCGGGCGGCCGTTCGATCTGGTGCTTGTGCCGCGTGGGGGGGATGCGACATGAGGCCGCTTTCCCCCCGCGAACGCAAGCTGGTGGCCGTGCTGACTCTGGTGCTCGCAGTGACGGCGGTGCTGCTCCTCGTGATCGGCCCGGTGGTTGGCGGCTTCGCTGATCGGGCGGCGCGGCGCGAAGCGCTGGCCCAGACCTTCCATGCCGGCGAGCAGCGCATTGCCTCGCTCGGCGCGCTGCAGGCAGAGGCCCAGCGCCAGGCTGGCGAGATGCGGCAACGCTTCATGGCAGCGCCCGATGCGGCCGAGGCCAGCGAGTTGCTGCGTGAACGGATCGAGGCGGCCGCGCAGGAACTTGGCGGGGATATCAAGGCCTCGGATGCCGTACCCGCAGAGGCTGGCTGGGCGCGCGCCGCCATCGACGTGCGGATGAGCCATGCCCAGCTTGCCGCCCTGCTTGCCCGCCTCAACCAGATGAAGCCCACACTTGCCGTGGAAGCCACAACGGTCATCGCAGATGATGCGATGACCAATTACAAATCGGACCTGCTCGATGTCAGACTTGAAGCAACGGCTCCTTTCGTACCGGCCCGATAAGGCGAACGGTGCGCTGCTGCCCGCGGGGCTGGCGCTGGCGTTGCTGGCGGGCGCCGTCCTGCAGCTCACGCTGCCGCAAGGCGCAGCCGTGCCGCCGGGCTTCGGGGCTTCGCGCATGCCGAACCGGCAGCTGCCCGCAGTCGCTGAAGTGGCGGCGCCAGATCTGGCGGGGCGGCCCTCGCTGTTTTCGCCGCTGCGGGTGATCGGCGCACAAGTGGCCGAACTGGATGCGGCCAGCCCCGGCGCGGTGGCCCCCAAACCGATCGGGCCGCTCGACGGCGCGTTCGTACTCGGCGCGGCGCGGATCGGGCGGGCACAGGCGCTGCTGCTGCGCGAGGCAGACGGGCGCGTGCTGCGCCTTATGCCGGGTGGCAGCTATCGCGGCTGGCAATTGCTGCGGATAGAGGCCGATGGGGCCCGGATGCGCAAGAACGGCAAGATCACACGTTTGGCCTTTGGCGAAAGCGCCCCGGCCGGAGCAGGCGCTGCAGATAACAGCGAGAGCGAGAGCGAGAGCGAGAGCGACAGTGAATAGACACCACAATATCCTGCTGGCTGGCCTTTCAGCCCTCGCGCTCGCGGCGACGGCAGCCTGCACGCCCAATGCGGCCGTGCAGCCGGTTGAACGCGCGCTTCCCGCCGCGCCTGTTGCCCCCCCCCAGCGACCCGAAGGCGTGACGACCGCGCTGATCGGCGGCACCGAGCCTGCCCCCGCGCTTCCCGGGCAAACACCTTCCGGCCAGAATCCGGCGGCCGCCACGCGCAGCGCACCCAAGGGCAACATCGAATTCACCATTCCCAGCGCGGACGTGCGCACGCTGGCCCAGATCGTGCTGCGCGATACGCTGCGCATCCCCTATACCATCAGTCTCGATGGCGATGTCGACGTGGGGTTGACGACCGCCGGGCCCGTAGGTCGCCAACAGCTGCTCGATCTGTTCGAGGCCTCGCTCAAGCAGGCGAACCTCGCGATGGTGTGGGAAGGCACGGGCTACCGTATTCTGACCCTGGACGCTGCCAAGGCACGCGGCACCGAATTCGTGCCCGATCGCGGCTTCGGCAGCGAAACGGTGCGGCTCCAGTTCGCCAATGCCGATGAGCTGAAGAAGCTGCTCGACACAGTGGTGCCGGGCGCGGTCCAGTCGGTCGATAGCACGCAGAACGCGCTGGTGATCGCGGGCACGCAGGCCCAGCGCAAGAGCGCGCACGAGATCATCGCCCAGTTCGATGTCAACTGGCTGCGATCGATGTCGTTTGCGCTCTATGTGCCGCAACATCTCGATAGCCGCCTGATCGTGCCCGAGCTTGAAAAGCTGATCAACGCCGCCGATGCGCCGACGCGCGGGCTGGTCCGCCTGATCGGGATGGAGCGGATCAACGGCGTGATCGCCATCAGCGCGCAGAAGCAATACCTTGAAGACGTGCGCCGCTGGGTCGAAGTGCTGGACCGCGAAGGCACCAGCAACGAGCCGCGCCTCTATATCTACCGCGTGCAGAACAGCCGCGCGCGCGATCTGGTCAAGACCATCAACGCCAGCTTCGGCTTTGGCGGCGCAGCGGGCGGGGGCTCGGAAAACACCGATCCCTTCGCGCCCGAATCGCGCGGCGGGGCAGATGGGGGGCAAGGCCAGAACACCGCGCGTCCGGTGCCCGCGCCCGGCCAGAACGGGAGCCAGAACGGGAGCCAAAACGGCGGCCAGAACGGGGGCTTTGGTTCCGGCGGATCAGGCGCGGAGGCCGGGGGGGCCGCGCTCAAGGTGCGCGTCTCGTCCGATGAGCTTAACAACGCTGTCGTGGTCTATGGATCGGCCCATGATTACGCGATTATCGAGGATGCGCTGCGCAAGCTCGATGTGCCGCCAGTGCAAGTCATGATCGAGGCGGCGATCACCGAGGTCGGCCTCAACGACGGGCTGCGCTATGGCGTCCAGTGGAACTTCCAGACCGGGGAATCGAACTTCGCGCTGACCGATGGCAGCACTGCAAACCCCCAGCGCTCCTTCCCCGGCTTCTCCTATTTCTATTCCAATAACAACGACATCCGTGCCACACTGAATGCGCTGGAGGAGCGCACCACGGTCAAGGTCGTGTCCGCGCCAAAGCTGATGGTGCTCAACAACCAGACCGCGGCGCTGCAAGTGGGCGATCAGGTGCCCATTCTGGCGCAGCAGATCAGCACGCCCACCGGGGTCGGCGGAGGAATCGCCACCTCGAATGCGGTGGAATACCGCGATACCGGCGTGATTCTCAAAATCACCCCGCGCGTGAACGCCAGCGGCGCCGTGCTGCTCGATGTCTCGCAGGAAGTGAGCGATGTCCTGCCCACGCGGACCGGCGTTTCCAATTCGCCGACGATCTCCACCCGCCGTGTCGCCACCACGGTTTCGGTGCAGGACGGGCAGGTCATCGCGCTGGGCGGCTTGTTCCGTGATAACAAGAGCTTCGGCAAGAACGGCCTGCCGATCCTCTCGCGTATTCCGATCTTGGGCGGGCTGCTGTTCGGCAATAGCGACAACACCCAGAAGCGCACCGAACTGATCATCCTGATCAAGCCGCACGTGCTGCGCACGCCCGATGATCTCACCGCAATCACCGAAGAACTGCGCGCCAAGATCCAATCGGTCGAACCGTTCAAGACCAAGGGCAAGATCCCCTGATGCACGGTGCCTTCCTCTTTCGGGGGAAAGCGGGCTGGCGCCGCCAGCCGGCACACGAGCGCGGCTATGCCATGGTGGCCGTGGTGGCCGGGATCGGCGTGATGGCGGCCGTAGCCGCAGGGGCCGCGTCCTTCACCGCAACCCGGCTCGATACGGTGGAGGCCGAAACGGCGCGCGCGCGGCTGATCGCGGCGGCCGATGCGGGCGTGGAAATCGCGCTGGCCAACCTCACCCGCCCCGGCCTTGCCACGCGCTGGTCGATCGATGGGCGCACCTACAACGAAAGCTGGAGCAACGTGCCGGTGGCGATCCGCATCGAGGACGAGGCGGGCAAGATCATGCTCAACCGGATCGACGGGGAAAACATCGGCTGGCTGATCTCTGCGCTGGATCTGCCGCAGGACCAGGTCGAGATCCTGCGCGACAGCTTTGACGACTGGATCGATCAGGACGACGAGCCGCGCGCAAACGGGGCCGAAACCGATTTCTACCTGCAGCGCGGCTATGCCGCTCGCAATGGCCCGCCAAACAGCGTGGAAGAGCTGGGCGACATCCGCGGCTTCACGCCTGCGCTGGTCGACCGCATAGCACGGATCGCCACGGTCGAGGTCAATGGCACCGCGTTCGACAAGCGCTACGCTGATCCGCTGGCCATTCAGGTCATGAGCGACGGCGATGCCGGTGCAGCCGATGTGATCGAGCGCCAGCGCGAGATCGCGGGCCAGCGGCCGGCGCTTTCGATCAACGATCCGGCGGACTGGAGCGGGCGCGTGGTGACGATCATTGCCGTGGCGCGCGGGCCGGGCGGCGCCGAAGCGCGGCGGCGGGTGGTGGTCGAACTGACCGGCAAGGCCCGCCAGCCCTATCTGCTGCGCTGGGGCGCCTGAGGCCTAAGCGCCCGGTCATCTCAGTCAGCGGGCCAGCGGCAGGCCCCATGGCGCAAACGGTCGCGGCGCAGCCTCCTTTGCCGCCGCAGCGGCGGCGGGCAGCAGCGGCGCAAGGCTCGGCCCTTCGTCCACGCCGCGATAGCGCGCCCAGACGCGGGCAATCACGCCATGATCGGGCTCGTCCCAACGGATAGGCTGGCCGGGCGCAGCAGCCCCCTCGGCGCGGGCGCCGGGTGGCGGGCGATAGAAGATGTGCGCGCCGATCCGCCCGACAGCATCCAGCGCAGCAGCCCAGCCGGGGTGCACATACGTTGCATGATAATTCAGCGCCCCTGCCACCCGCAACGGACCTGCGCCGCGCAGCGCAGCCTGCGCCACCATGCGCGCCGCGCGGATCGTGCGATCATCAAGGCGGCGATCCAGCGCTCCATCGCAAACGAACGTGAACTGGCAGCCACTCCCGCGCCGCCAGCCCTGCCACACCACGCCGCACACGCTTTTCGGGAATGACGGGTGAGCCACCCGGTTGAGCACGACTTCGGCCACAGCCTCCTGCCCGGCGCGCGACTGGTTTCCCGCCTCGTGCGCCACGGCCAAAGTCAGGCAGCGCAGAGCATCCCCCCGCGCCAGATCGGGCGCCGCCCCGATCGAGGATGGCGCCAGCGTCGCCGACGCGGCAAGCTCGGCCGCAGGCGCATCCCGCGCCAGCACCGCCTGCGGCCCCAGTGCGAATCCGATCAGCACGGGACCAATCAGCGCAGGACCAATCGGCTTGGGGCGCGCAGCCTTGCAGATGAAAGCCCTGCGGTGCGGGGATGGCAAACCGGTCACCCTTCGCCCTTACGCGGCTTGCGTGGCAGTTTCCAGTCAGCCGCTGCGTGCACGCAGCCGTCACAGCAGAGTCACGCTTGGTTTCTAGCGACAATCCGATTTACTTTCCGGCCAACTCCTTTCCGGTGGACCCAGATGATGATGCTCACCTTCTCGCATTCCAGCCCGGCCGGATCGGTCCGGCGGCGCCGCGCGGCCTTGGCGCAGGCGGCCCTCGCGTTCGCTGCGCTGTGCGCGGCCAGCGCTGCCGAGGGCAAGCCCGCGCGCTTACCGGCCCGGGCACTCACCTGCACGCTCGGCCACGCAACCAATTTCAATCCCGAACTGCAGCAGACGCATGATGACATCACGTTCGACACGCACCACCCGCTGAGCCTTTATCTGCCCGCGATCAAGGCGCGCACCACGCCGATCCCCGATGCGACCGAAGTGGCCGAACGTGTCGATCCGCGCACCCGGATCACCGCAGATCCGGACGGGATCACTGCGGATGCGCCGGGCGCTTTCAACCGGGTCGTAGACCTCTGGCCCGAACGAGTCGAACTGGCGAAGACGACCCCGGCGGGCACCTTCAAGACCTTCCTGGTCAGCGACTATGACGCGGCGCGCGGTACGGCGCAGTTGTTCCTTGGTACCGCCGTTGATCTGACCACCTACGACCTGAAGCGGATCTACATGGGCCCATGCAAAGTGGCGCTCAGCCCGCGTAGCCAGCGCCCTGCGCGCTAAGTTCCCGGCAGCCGGATCCTTGTCCGGTCTCGCGACAGGCACCGGATTTGTGACAAACTCCGGACTAATGAAACGCGGCTGTAATCTTAGTGTCCAAATCCATCGATAATACGCAATTGCCCCCAGAGGGTCGGCCCTGCGCTCCACCACAAGCGAACATTATGAACCGTATGGAATCTTGCGGCATGCAAAGCCTTGAACCTCAGCGCAAAAACGCCGCCTCCATGATCCTGTCCGGGCTGGGAGGCGGCCTGCGGATGGTGCTGGTTGGCGCGTTGCTGGCGCCGCTTGCCGCTTGCGGCATTCCCTTCGGAACCGGCAGCCGCGTCGCCCTATCCGAAGCGCCGCCTTCGGCGCAAAGCACGCCGAGCGAAGGGATCATGCAGGCCCTTACCTGCATGCGTGACAGCCACTCGCTCAATCGCATCCGGTTTGGCATCGCGGTCCACTCGGACGGGACGGGCAAATCCTCCTATGGTTACGAAGGCGCGACCGGCTCGTTCCTGCCCCAGGGCACGGCGGCGATCTGGGCGTCCGAGGCGGTGATCCGCGCGGGCGGCCTATCGATGAACTACTACGAGCTCAACACCGAGCGGGCGCTGCGCCAGTTCGGCGGCACGAACCTCGATTCGGCGCTCGCCACCCAGCAGCAGACGCGGGTGCCGAACTTCATCATCTCCACCGCCTTTACGGCGCTCGATTTCATCGGCGGCCCGTCGATGGACATTCGCGCCGGGGGCATCGGTCCTTATGCCAACGTGCGCGGCGCCAGCCTTGAGGTTTCCGCCGAAATGTATCGGCCGGGAGACCGCATGACGATGGCGATCAGCTCGCTCAACCGGCAGGTGTTCTACCGCGATGCCGGCATCGGCGGCGGGCGTATTTTCGGCAAGGGCAAGGGCGAACTCGTAACCGGCACGATCGGCTTCACCGATCAGCAGCGCCTGCAGGAAGCGACTCGGGACGTGATCGCCCTCGCGGTGGCGGATGTGCTCGCCAGCATGCCTGTTGTGCCCGATGATTGCCGCCAGATGGTCGAAAATCTGAAGGCCACCCAGCACGCGAAGAAGGCTGGCGAGCGCTCTGCCGAAAGGTCGTCCCACGCTGCGCGCAAGCACGGCGGCGATGCCCCGGCGCAGGCCCCAGCCCCCCAGAATCCGGGGATGCAGAGCCCCGCCGCGGCTGCGGCAAGTGATCCGGAAAAGGCGCGCCGCAACCGGCGTTGAAGCTTCAGCCAGGGCTCCGGCTGGCTCAGAATGAAACTTGGTTACAGAACGGTTAAGGAAAAAAACCCACCCATTCTTCAAACCGTCACCAATGTTTCAACCTAGGTGGCCAATGCGCTCCTGCTAGTGCCTACGGGTCTAGATACGGGGTATAAACGAAAGTAATAGGGGTATTAACGTGACCAAGACTCACATGATCAAGCGCGCGCTGCTCAGCGCGACCGCTTTTCTCGCCGCTACGTCGGCGAACGCGCAGGTTGCTGACACGTGGACCATTTCCGGCGCCGTGACCGTCAGCGCAATCAACTCGGGTGACGTCAGCAACGATCCTGTCGCGACCGGTGGTACCACCGGCGTGGAAGCGGCCAGCATCGTCGAAGGCTTCAAGAACTCGATCTCGAGCGCTGCAGTCGGTGCCTCGGCATCGTCCAGCTTCACCACGGTGAACAATTCCGAACTCGGCGCCGAAACGGCCATCAACTTCGAAAGCGCGCTCAGCGTAGTTGCCGGTAACGAAGGCGCAGTCCTGAACGCAAACGATCTCGCGGGCGCGGTGATCGGCGGCGGCAATGCCAACTCGGTTTCGATCGCTGCGGTCGGTTCTTCCGCTTCGGTTTCCGGCTCGACGACGCTGGCTGGCGGCGCTCTCGGCGCTGACGAAAGCTTCCTCTACGGCGCCGCCGAGCAGCTCGTCGTGTCGTCAGGCGCTGATGGTGCAGCAGATCCGGCTGACAACACGATTGGCGGCAACACCGGCACTGTGACGGTCAGCCTCGGAACCGGGTTCGTCGGTGCGGTCATCGATGGCGGCAATGGCAACTCGATCAGCGTTGCTGGCGTCGGTTCGTCGTCGTCGGCTTCGTTCTCGGCTGCAGTCGATGCCGAAGGCACGATCCTTGATGTGGTCGATCTTCAGATTGGCGGCGGCGCTGCGGTCAACTCGGTCAACGGCGCTGATGGCTTGGTCCTCGTCGGCCTCGGCGAAGGTATGACGGAACCGCAAATCAACGCTGGCAACGCGAACTCGATCAGCGCGGCAGCGGTGGGTTCGTCGGCCTCGTTCGCCGTTTCCCAGGGTGTGTCCGGTGGCGGTCAGATCACCGAATTCGGTGGTGCGATCGGTGAACTGCAGGTCGCGTCGGTCAACCAGGCGACTGTGACGCTGGGCGGCGGTGACGGTGCAGATCAGGGCGTGATTGGAACCGCTATCATTGGCGGCGGCGCCAGCAACTCGCTCAGCGCGGCTGCGGTCGGTGCTTCGGGCTCGGTCTCTTATGCCAGCACCGTGTTCGACACGGGCAATGGCGAAGGTTTCACCGGCGAACTCTCCTTCGAAGGCATCACGGTCGAGAGCACCAACGATGCTGATATCCTGAACAACATCAGCCTCGCCGGCGGCGAAATCAGCGGTGGGCAGAAGAACTCGATCAGCATCGCCGGCGTCGGTGCATCGGCTTCGCAGTCGATCTCGATCACCGACAACTCGGGCCTTGGCATTTCCACCAACAACACGATCCTTGGCGAAGACGTGATCCTCGCGGCCCTCAACTCGGGCGCGGTTACGGTGGCTGGTGGCGGTCTCGCCACGCCGGTTATCGGTGGCGGCTTCAGCAACTCGATCTCGGCCGCTGCGGTCGGCGCTTCGGCGTCGCAGTCGGTTGCTCGCACGGTTCTCACGGGCCTGTAAGCTTGCTTGCCCTGTCCTCTGCGGGCAGGCATAGCATGAATGATTGGGAAGGAGGGGCCCCGTGCCCCTCCTTTTCCCGTTTTAGGCCGAACACGTTCAGGTTAGGCTCAGGTTCGGCATAAGGGGAATTGCGATGGCCAATGCACTGTCCAGCTTGATCATGCCGAGTCGCGCGCTGTGCTGCGCTGCGGCCTGCGCCCTTGCCGGGCTGGCAAGCGCCGCGCCCGCCGCCGCGCAGATCACCCACAACGGCAACACCGACCTGACCGCCATCAATTCCGGCGACATTTCGCTGCGCGGCGATGTCATCAACCCCACCGTATCGGGCGGGATCGACAACTCGGCCGGCAACCTTGCCGCACAGGGAGCCAGCTCGAATTACAGCATCAACGATGCCAACCTCGATGCGGACGGCGAGCCGGTGGGAACTTACACCGCCAGCGTCAGCAATACCCGCCTCAATGGCACCAATTCCGGCAGCGTGAACGTGCGCGCCACCATCACCGGCGGCACGTTTGCAGGCAACAACAATAGCCAGAGCATCGCGGCAACCGGGCTCTCCAACGTCATTTCGATCAAGACCACTTCGGCCAAGTGATCATACTTCAGGAAGGATCCGCATCATGACCCTGACCAGAACTGCAGCTGCGTTTGCCGCGCTCGCACTCGTGCTCGGCACGGCGCAGGCACCCGCCCTTGCCGGCCCGGCCACCAATGCCTGGGGCACCATGGGTTCGGGCGGCCCTTCGGCCACGGCGCTCAATTCCGCAGTGCTGCACAAGACCGAGGGCGAGAACGCCCAGATCCAGACGATCGGCCGTGACGTGACCTCGATGTACCGTTCGGTTACCTCGTGCGGATACTGCGTCTACAACCAGATCAATGGCGATTCGAACTCGATCAACGGCAACACCATCTCCGGCAGCAATTCCGGCCAAACCACCGCGACCGGCACCTTCAAGAACTGAGCGGCGCCAGCCGATGCAGGGATGCAGTGATCGCAGAGCGAGCCCGGCGGCGATTGCGCTGATAGTGGCGGCTGCGCTGGTGGTGTGGCCCGTCGCCGGGGCAAGTGCACAAAGCGCCGCTACATCGCCTGCGCTGAAAGACGCCGTGGACCTGCCCCCGCGTGACGCGGCAGATAATGGCGCCGTGCCCCCCGCAAAGGACGTGCCTGCCGCTTCTGGCGAGCACACGACCCACGTCGCACACGACCGGCATGACTGGCACGTGGCGCCGGAAGGGGACATGTCGAAGGACGGGCACGCCGCATCGGACACGCCAGCCGCTCCCGAAGACGGGGCCACCGCCCCTGCTGCGCCCCCCGCTCCGTCCGCCGCGGCTCTTCCTGCTGGATCAGGCGTGCTTGATAGCGCAACGGTGCAGCGCATTGTCGAACGGCTGGTCGCGCTGCATTTTCTGGGAAACGCGGCCGATGCGCACGATCCGGAAACACTGATTGATGCACTGCGCGCGTTTCAGACCAGTTCGGGGATCTCACCCACTGGCACGCTCGACCGCGACACTATCGGCCGCCTGACGACACCCTGATCGTTCCCGCGCGAGTTCAGGCCTTGGCCCCATCGAGCCGCGCTTCACCGCGCATCCGCGCCTGCTGATCACCCATGGCATAGCCAACCGAACGCACGGTGCGGATGACATCGGGCCGGCCATCGACATTGAGCCGCCGCCGCAGCCGCGTGATGCGCACATCAACGGCGCGGATTTCGATCTGGCTGTCCCGCCCCCAGACCGCACTGCGGATCTGTTCGCGGGTGCGGACCTTGCCCGCATTTTCCATGAGATAGCGCAGGATCCTGAATTCGATCAGGCTGAGCCGGACTTCATCGCCATCGCGGTTCACCGTGCCGTTGTCGATATCCAGCTCGACCCCGGCAATCCGGATGATGCGCCCGCTGATGGATGGCGCGGTGCGGCGCAGGATCGCCCGGATCCGCGCCAGCAGTTCGGGCAGCGAAAACGGCTTGATCAGCACATCATCCACACCAGCATCATACGCGCTGAGCCGTTCGCGTTCATCGCGCGCGGTGGAGACGACGATGATCGGCAGATAGCCCACCCCGTCTGCCTGCCGCACCCGGCGGCACAAGTGAATGCAGCCCTCGCCGGGTTCGCTCCAGTTGATAAGCGCCAGATCGAGATCCTCCTCGGCGATCTGGCGGATCAGTTCATCGGGCTCGGACGCTTCGACGACAACGAAGCCTTCCATCTCGAGATTGAATTTCATCATTCTCAGGATGGTCTGGTTCGGTTCGTAAAGCAGAATGGATGCCTTGCGTGACATCGCGCGT
>JAIXYF010000347.1 GCA_027490345.1 Novosphingobium sp. | reverse complement strand
GCTGGGCGGCGCGCAGCTGGCTGATCTGCCCACCATCCAGCCGCTGCGGTTTGCCGCCTTCATTCAGCATGGCTGGAACCCGGATCGTGGGCGCTTCCGCAATTTCATGGGATTTGATCGCCGCTGGCTGGAGGAGGTCGGTTCGGAGGACAGCCATGGCCGCACCTTGTGGGCGCTGGGCGTGACCGCAGCCGAAAACCCGGATACCGAGCTGGCGCAATGGGCGGCCAACCTGTTTGCCTGGGCGCTGGAGGCTGTGGAGGGTTTCACCTCCCCGCGCGCATGGGCCTTCACGCTGCTGGGCCTGCACGGCTATTCGGCCAAGCGGCCGTTTGATCGCAAGGCCAATCACATCGGGCTGGTCCTTGCCGAGCGGCTGCAGGAACTGCTGCTGATGTGCAGCCGCGACGACTGGACCTGGTTCGAAAGCCGGCTGACTTATGACAACGCACGCCTGTGCGAAGCGCTGATCGTCACCGGACGCGATGCCCGCCTGCCGGACATCGTCGCTGCGGGGCTTTCGGCCTTGCGCTGGCTCATTGCACGCCAAACTGCGCCGGGTGGCCATTTCCGACCGGTCGGATCGGACGGGTTCCTTCTCGCATCGCGTGAGCCGCAGCAGTTCGACCAGCAGCCGCTGGAGGCCTGCGCCACGGTTGCCGCCTGCCTTGCCGCCAGTTCAGTCGAAGCAGGCCCGTTCTGGCAGGCCGAGGCAGCGCGCGCCTTTGCCTGGTTTGCCGGAGCCAACGATCTGGGCACCGCACTGGTCGATGAAGGCACCGGCAGCTGCCGCGACGGGCTTCACCGCAACCGCGCCAACGAGAACCGGGGGGCAGAATCGCTGCTGTCTTATCTCATGGCGCTGACCGATATGGGGCGCTTTGGCGAGAGGCCGCCAGAGGTCATCTTGGCTCGCACGGGTCCGTCCAAATCGGAAGCCGTGACCGCCTTACCTTATGCCATTGGCGGCGGCTACCACGCATGAACCAGAGCCCTTTCTTCAACCGCCATCCCCACCACCTGCACCCCGCTCCCTCGCGCGTCATCGTCCGCGCCTTCCGTCCTTCGGTCGAGCCGCGCGACTACAATCCGATCGATACGTCGCGCGCCAACCACATCGTCGACCGGGTTCTGGCGCTGGACGAAACCGAGGCGCAGTGCGTGCTCGACGGCGTGCTTGAAAACTTTCACGATCCGCAGCGCAACTTGCTCGAGATCTTCGAGACGCGCGCAGCCGAGATGGACCAGGTCTTTGCCGGCCATGCCGCCTTCACGCCGGTTCAGCGCAGCCTTATCGGCGCGTATTTCCTGCACGAATACAGCTTCGAGGCCGCGGCGCTGTTCAATCCCAGCATCGTGCCTCACCCCGATCAGAGCGGGGTGGAGCCGGGCAGCCTGCGCTTCATCCTCTCGCTGCGCGCGGTGGGTGAGGGGCATATCTCTTCGCTGACGTTTCGGCGCGGCACGATCAGCGGCGAAGGCGCAATCAGCATCGAGCCGCCCGTCAGGCTCGCCTGCCTGCCGCACATCTCGCAGCGCGAGGGCGACAGGATCGACCTGTCTTTCAAGGAAGACAGCAATATCTCGCAGCGCGTGATCTTCCCGATCACCGAGGCGCAGGCCAACGGCATCGAGGATGCGCGCTTCGTTGCGTTCAAGGATCGCGGGCGGACGCTGTATTACGCGACCTATACCGCCTACAGCGGGCGCGCGATCCGTTCCGAACTGATCGAGACGCTTGATTTTCAGTCGTTTCGGCTGGTGCCGTTTAAGGGCCCAGCGGCGGTCAACAAGGGCATGGCGCTGTTTCCGCGCAAGATTGACGGGCGCTATGCGATGATTGCGCGCTACGACAATGAAAGCCTGCATCTGATCTATTCGGACGATATGCTCGAATGGGGCCACGGGGTGGCAATCCTTCGCCCGAAATACCCGTGGGAGTTCGTGCAGATCGGCAATTGCGGCTCGCCGATCGAGCTTGACGAGGGCTGGCTGCTGTTTACCCACGGAGTGGGGCCGATCCGCCGCTATTCGATCGGCGCGGTGCTGCTCGACAAACACGACCCCTCGCGCGTGATCAGCCGCGCTGAAGTGCCGCTGGTGCAACCCGAGAAGTCCGAGCGCGAAGGCTACGTGCCCAACGTGGTCTATTCCTGCGGGGCAATGAAGTTCGGCGATCGTATCGTGCTGCCTTATGCCATTTCCGATACGTTCTCGACGATTGCTACGGTCAAGATCGAACGCTTACTCGAAATGCTGTTGCCGATCTCTGGCTTAACGCAGCCGATAACTTAGCATGACCGCCCAATTGGGAATCGCCGCGATTGATGAAAGCGGACGCAACCGACAAGCCCGGTAACGGCGGTCAAGTTCCACTTCGAGTCCTTCAGGACAGCCGGCGCCACTCGACCAGAGCCAGTCGTTCCCGCGTTACGGATGGCAAATAGGCTCGTGGCGAAACCGGTCGTAACAGGATCACTATCAGCGCCGCGATGGCCGATAAGTATGCTGGTCAAATCAACG
>JAIXYF010000218.1 GCA_027490345.1 Novosphingobium sp. | reverse complement strand
GTCATTGTTCCCATACCCATGGATGAAGCCGGCGTCGCCAATCGCGCGGCGCAGCTTCCGCCCGAAGTGATCGCGCCCGGTTTCAGGCCGGAGTTCGCGGCGGTCAAGTGGGGTGCCGCGCTGGGCGATTCGTATCACGATACGATGCTGATGGACTGGACGGTGTTTCAGGCCGGTATCGATGCCGAGGCTGAAGGTTATTCGGCCGTGGTGATCGATACCGTGAGCGATTCGGGCTTGCGCGCTTTGCGTTCGCGCCTCTCCATTCCGGTCGTTGGGCCGGGTGAGTGCGCGTTCCATGCCGCGATGATGCTTGGCAAGAAGTTCTGTGTTCTCACTATGTGGGACGAGTGGTTCCCGCTCTACGAGAAGACGCTCACCGAATATGGCTATTGGCCGCGTTGCTCGGGCCTGCGCTCGATCAAGACGCGGCCTGATCTGGCTGATCTGCTTGAGGGCAAGGAAGAAGTGATCTTCGCCAAGCTGAAGGCGGAGGCGGAGGCCGCCATGGCCGAAGACGGGGCGGATGTGATCGTGCTGGGCTCGACGACGATGCACCAGTCGGCGCACTGGCTTTCGCAGAACCTGCCGATCCCGGTGATCAATCCCGGCCTTATCGCTTACAAGCAGGCCGAACTGCTCGTTCAGCTTGGGCTCTCACATAGCAAGAAAGCCTTCCCTGCGCCGCAGGTTGGCAATGACGCGGGAATCCGCAAGGGGAGTGGCTGAGGCGCCGCGAAGATCAACGGGCCGAGGGTTCCAGGCCAGAGAATGCAAGAAACAAACAGGGGGTAAGCATGAGAATGACCAAGTATCTGATCCTGAGCTCGGTTGCCGTGTCTGCGCTTGCGCCGATGTCCGCATTTGCCCAGGCCGCGCCGCAGGAAGCCGCAGCTGCCGAAGAAATCGTGGTGACTGCCCGGCGCGAAGACGAAAAGCTGAAGGACGTGCCGGCATCGGTCACCGTCATCACCGCCGCCGCGATTGCCAACACCGGCGCGCGCGTTGCTGCTGATTATGTGCAGCTGACCCCGGGCGTGACCATCGTCACCGGTGTGGTCGAAGCTGGCGATACCCAGATCGCGATCCGCGGCATCAACGGTGCGCGTGACGGTGAAAACAACGTCGCACTGGTTGTCGATGGCGTGCTGAAGTCCAACACCGCGCTGCTCGCGCAGGATCAGGGTGCGCTGAAGCAGATCGAAATTCTCAAAGGGCCGCAGGGCGCCTATTACGGCCGTAGTGCGGTCGCCGGTGCTATCGTGATCGCCACGAAGAAGCCGGGCGACAAGCTCGAGGTTTCGGGCCGCCTTTCGGGTGCCAACAACAACACCTTCGCCGGTGCTGCTGTGATCAGCGGCCCGCTCGGTTCGAACGTCGGGTTCGTGCTCAATGGCGAGTATGCAACCACCGACGGGTTCTACCGTGATACCTTCCAGACCACCGCGCTCTACGGCACGACCTATCCCAATCAGGCGCCCGGCATCGCCGCTTCGGTTGACGACAACGAGCGCTTCAACATCAACGGCCGCTTGCTGTTTACGCCCAGCAGCGACACCGAGATCGATATCAAGGCGCGCTATAGCAAGCTGAAGGGTGCAGCCATTGGCTTCAACGCCATTTTCCAGCTGCCCGGCCTGGCAGCGGCGTTCAACGCGCCGGTGTTCAATATCGACGCGAACGATCACCAGTTTGTGTTCGCGCGCAATATCAATCCGGAAAACAACCAGCGCTCGGTCGAAGCCTCGATCCGTCTGGCCCAGACGCTGACCGATACGATCAAGCTGACGGGCTATGTGTCCTACAGCGATACCAAGAACGACTTCTTCGCCGATGGCACCAGCGGCACGTTCGGCTTCTTCAACAACGAGCCGAGCTGCATCGCCAGCGCTGCCGCGCTCAAGGGTTTCCCGGTGCAGGCGCCGTTCGGCGTCGATGTTGGCAACCCGGCCGTGTTCCTCAATCCCTATTCGCCGGTCACCTGCGATGGCTCGCAGTATCAGCAGCGCGATCAGAAGGACATTTCAGCCGAACTGCGCATTGCTGGTGATGCAGGCAACGCGTTGACCTGGTCGCTGGGCGGTTACTACCTCAACATCGACCGCTTTAACTGCAACAACCTCGGCGTCGACACCGGGCAGGGCGTGATCCGTCAGTGCTACACCACTGATGCCCGCAACCCGACTGAGGCACTGGCAGAAGATACCTTCAAGACCAATGTCTACGCTATGTTCGGCTCGCTCGAGTTTAAGCCCACCGACAAGCTGAAGATCAGCGCCGCTGGCCGCTTCGATATCGAACAGCGCTCCACGGTTAATGGCATCCCGACAGGCCGCCGCACCCGCTGGGTGGGCAACGTGCTGACCGGCAACCCGAACGGTACGGCCGACACCCCGGCCAACTACTTCCTCAACCCTGGGCTTGATCCGGTGTACAACCCGAGCGGCGTGCTTGCCCCGCGTGAAGCGACCTACAAGCATTTCCAGCCCAAGTTGTCGGTGTCCTATGCCGCATCCGACGATATCAGCCTGTTCGCCAACTGGGGTATCGGCTTCAAGACGGGCGGTTTCAACAACGCTGGTTCGGCGGCCATCGTCAACGGCTTCTTCAACGCCGGGATCGGCGCGGGGCTGACGATCTTCGACGACTATCGGAAGGAAATTTCCAGCTCGTTCGAAGTTGGCGTGAAGGGCAACATCACCCCGGGCGTGAGCTTCGAACTTGCGGCCTACCACACCAACGTCCGCGATTCGCAGTTCTTCGAATTCTTCGTCGGTCCCTTCGGTCTGCTCCGCGTCGTGTCCAACATCGACAAGGTCACCTTCAAGGGCATCGAAGGCTCGTTCAACGCGCGCATCTACAAGGGCTTCTCGATCTTCGGTTCGGCAAACTACACCGACAGCGAAATCAAGAAGAACGCAGCGCGCCCCTACACCGTGGGCAATGAGGCGCCAGCGACCTCGAAGTACACCCTCAACCTTGGCGGCCAGTATGATGGCCCGCTGACCGATAGCCTCGGCCTGCTGCTGCGCGCCGACTACCGCGTGACCGGTCCGACGTTCTTCCACACCGTCCAGAACAACAATGTTCCGACGATCTTCAATCTGGGCGCGAACTACACCAACAGCCAGCGCGATGCCTTTGGCATCCTCAACCTGCGCGGCGGTCTGAAGGGTGATCACTGGTCGCTGGTGGCCTTCGCCAACAACGTCACCAAGAAGCGCTATCTGGCCGAAGTGATCGTGGCGCCGGAATTCGGCGGTGCGTTCGTCGCTCCGGGTGCGCTGCGCACCATCGGTGTCGAGGGTACGTTCAAGTTCTGAACGCACGCTTGAACTGACAAAAAATAACCGGGCCATGCAGCGATGCATGGCCCGGTTTTTTGTGCCCGTTTGCGCCTGACCAGGAGGGGGCGCTTCAGAGCGCGACGGTCAGCCCACCATCTACGACGATGGTCTGCCCGGTAATGTAGCTGGCCTTGTCTGAGAGCAGGAAGGCAATAACTTCGCCGATCTCGGACGCATGTCCGGCGCGGCGCAAGGGCACGGTTGTTTCCGCCGCCGCTAGCCCTTCCGGCCCGAGCGAGTTTTCCGCTGAGAGGATCTGCGCTGTGCGGATAAAGCCCGGCGCCACGGCGTTCACGCGCACGTTGTCTGCGGCCAGCGCGCATGCAGATGCTTTCACCATGCCGGTGATCCCCGCCTTCGCGGCAGAGTAGTGCCAGTGGTCGTCCCAGCCGACCGCGGCTCCGGCGATGGAAGACACGCAGACAATCGCGCCTTCCCGCCGCGCGCTCATGGCCGGGGCGGCGGCGCGGATCAGCCGCAGCTGGCCTTTGAGATTCACGTTCAGCACTTCGTCCCATTTCTCGTCCGTCAGGATGGGATAGGCCGCGCGCGGCGCGATGCCGGCATTGGCCACCAGCGCTGAAAGGGTGCCAAATCGTGCATCGATGTCCGCAATTACCGCGTTGCAGGCGTCTGTGTCGCCAACATCGAGCGCCACATATTCGGCTGATCCGCCAGCGCTCCGTATCTCGGCGGCAACTGCCTCGCCTTCCTCGGCCAGAATGTCGCTGACCATCACGTGATACCCTTCGCGGCCGAGAATTTTCGCGGTGGCCGCGCCGATGCCGATTCCTGCTCCCGAAACCAAAGCTGCACGCATGCGGTTGATCCTTTCACACTGGGTCTTGCTGAAACGTCGCAAGCGGCAGGATGCATACCAAAACAGCCCGCAGCAAGGCTCCTCCGGTCAAATCGACCACAAATGTGCACAAAATTTCGATTGAAGATAAATTGAAACTTGCGCTCTTGCCCTTTCGGGATACAATTTTGCTTATGGATGTGAAGGAGCATGGCGTGATGGCGAGTCTGCACAACGAATCGGGCACTTCTTCCGGCGCTTCGGCGGCCGACAATGCCACGGTCGAACAGCTTCAGCAGATCCTCGGCCGTGACAATGTGCTGCTCGATACCGGCAGCCGCGAATTCTATTCCCAGGACCTCAGCTTCCGCCCGCATGAAGTGGCGGCGATGGTGCTCCAGCCCGCCAGCGTGGAAGCGCTCGCCGATGCGGTCGGGGTCGCCACGCGTGCTGGATTTGCCGTGGTGCCCCGCGGCGGCGGGATGAGCTACACGAGTGGTTACTGCCCCGAGCGGGAGCGCAGCGTGCTGATCGACATGCGCAAGATGAACCGTGTGGTCGAGATCAACGCCGACGACATGTACGTGATCGTCGAGACGGGATGCACCTGGAAGGACCTCCACGAAGCGCTTGCTCCGCACGGCGTGCGCACGCCTTATTGGGGGCCGCTTTCGGGCGCTTACGCCACGGTGGGCGGTGCGCTTTCGCAAAACAGCCTGTTCCATGGGTCGGGCACCGGCGGCACCGCAGCGCAGACGGTGATCGGCCTCAAGGTCGTGCTCGCCGATGGCCGCGTGGTGACCACGGGCAGCTGGGCGCACAAGAATTCCACCCCCTTCTGGCGCCACTTCGGCCCGGACGTAACCGGCCTGTTCACCGCCGATACCGGCGCGATGGGCGTGAAGGCTGTGGCGGCCTTGCGGCTGGTGCGCGCGGCGGGGCACACCGGCTATCTGTCGTACAAGTTCGATACGCTGGAGGCGATGCTGGCCGCGCAAGTGCGCATCGCCCGGCTGGGGATTGCATCCGAATGCTACGGCTTTGATCCCTACTACAACGCCGGGTTCGAAAATCAGGGTATCACGTTCGAGGAAGGGCTGTCGCTCGTCGGCAAGATCGCGCGCAAGGGTGGGCTGAAGGGCCTCAAGAATGCGGCACGGGTGGCGCTGGGCGGCAAGAAGATCCTGAAAAATGTGCCCTATTCGCTGCATATGACGCTGGACGCGCTGACCGAAGTGGTCGCCGCCGAACACACGGATCTTGCCGCTGAAATCTGCACCGATGAAGGCGGCACCGAGATGGCCAATTCCATCCCGACCGTGTTCCGCAACGCGCCGTTTGGCGGGGTGCGCACGATCCTGCTGGGCTCGCAGGGCGAAATCTGGATTCCGGTCCACGGCTATTTCCCGCTCTCCCGCGCCATCCCGGCCGCGCAGGCGACCGAACGGTTCCTTGCCGAACGCAAGCCGCTGATGGAAAAGTGGGGTATCAAGACCAGCTATCTCACCTGCTTCTCCGGCCCCGAATTCGTGATTGAGCCCAGCTTCTACTGGCACGACCAGTTGGGCGAGTTCCGCCTCTCGCTGATCGAGCCCGAATTTGCCGACAAGTGGCGCGACATTCCGGCGGATGAAGCGCGCCGCGCGGTGGCGCTGGGCTTGCGCGATGAACTGCGCAACCTGTTTGACGAGCTGGGCGGCCTGCACCTGCAGATCGGCAAGTATTATCCCTACCGCGAGATCATGAACAACGCTGCGCTGGGAGATGTGGTCGCGGGCATCAAGGCCGTGATAGACCCAGAGCGGCTGATGAACCCCGGCGCGCTGGGGCTCTGAGGCCAGAGCTAATCACAGACACCGGAGCAAAGCCATGAAGTTCGGCGTTTTCCTCCCTAACGGCAGCAATGGCTACATCCCTTCCAAGGGCAGCCCGGTCTATCTGCCGACTTACGAGCACAACAAGGCGATCTCGCTCGAAGCCGAGCGCGTGGGGCTCGATTTCGTGCTCTCGATGATGAAGTTCAAAGGCTTCGGCGGGGAAACCGGCTATTGGGACGCCTGTCTCGAAAGCTTCACGCTGATGGCGGCGCTGGCGGCGGATACCAAGACCATCGGCCTGTTCCCCAGCGTCACGTTGCTGAGCGCGCATCCGCCCGTGGTGGCGCGCATGATTTCAACGCTCGATGATATCAGCGAAGGGCGCTGCGGGCTCAACATCGTGACGGGCTGGAATAAGCCCGAATACACTCAGATGGGCTTGTGGCGTGGGGATGAGTACTTCGACCGGCGCTATGACTATGCGCGCGAATACCTCACCATCCTCAAGGACTTGTGGCGCACCGGGGAAACAAGTTTCAAGGGCGAGTTCTTCTCGCTTGATGGCTGCAGCGTCTATCCGCAACCGAAGCGCGAGATTCCCATCGTCTGCGCGGGGCAGAGCCCCAAGGGCATCGCCTTCACGTCCGAGATGGGCGACCAGAACTTCGTCATCGCTCATCCCGAAGCGTTGAAATCCATCGTCGAGAACGTGCAGGCGGCGACCGCGGCGAACAACCGGCGGGTCGGCACCTATGCTCTGATGCACATGATCGTGGCGCGCACCGATGCCGAGGCCAAGGCGCAGGCCGATGCCATCGTGGCAGGCGCGGAT
>JAIXYF010000056.1 GCA_027490345.1 Novosphingobium sp. | reverse complement strand
CTTCAACCGAGCCTTTTGACTGCTTCATCCCGCCCGATTAGCGGTAGCAGCGCCTTCATGTCCGGCCCGTGGTCCATCCCTGTCAGCGCCTGCCGCAGCGGCAGAAACAGCGCCTTGCCCTTGCGCCCGGTCGCGTCCTTGAGCGCACCGGTCAGCGCGCTCCACGGGTCAAGGCTCCAATCCAGCGTGGCGGCCTGCGTCGTCGCCTGATCCAGAAACGCCCGCGTCTCGGCATCAAACTCCGGCGCCGCAATCGGCCCCGTCACCACGCGCCACCACTCCGCCGCTTCGGCCACCGTGTTCAGATTGGGCCGGATCGCCTCCCATGCGGCCTCGCCCATGCCCTCGGGCAGGCGAGCGGCCACGTGCGCAAACGGCAGCCTGTGGATCACCGCCGCATTCACCCGGGCCAGCTCCGCCTCGTCAAACCGTGCTGGCGCGCGGCCAAAGCGCCCCAGATCAAAGCTCGCCGCCAGCGCCTCGGCAGCCAGCGCCGCGTCCACCGGATCGCTTGTGCCAAGCCGCGCCAGCAGCGCGATCAGCGCCTCGGGCTCGATCCCGCTTTCGCGTAGCTCGGCCACGCCGAGCGATCCCAGCCGCTTGGAAAGCTTGCCTTCGGCCCCCGTCAGCAGCGCCTCATGCGCAAAGTTCGGCACTGGCGCACCCAGCGCCGCAAACATCTGCACTTGCGTCGCGGTGTTGGATACGTGGTCCTCGCCGCGCAGCACATCGGTCACGCCCATCTCGATATCGTCGATCACCGAAGGCAGCATATAGAGCCACGAGCCATCCGCCCGCCGCACAACGGGATCAGACATCTGCCGCGGATCGAAGTGCTGGGCCCCGCGAATGCCGTCCACCCATTCAATCGGCGTCTCGTGATCCATCAGAAAGCGCCAGTGCGGTGCCTCGCCCGCCGCCGCCCTGGCTGCATGATCCGCGTCGGTCAGCGCCAGCGCCCCCCGGTCATAGATTGGCGGCAACCCGCGCCCCAGCAGCACCTTGCGTTTCAGGTCCAGTTCCTGCGCCGTCTCATAGCAGCGATAGAGCCGCCCCGTCGCTACCAGCTGATCAAACGCAGCCTCGTAGATGGGAAATCGCGCCGATTGCCGCTCCTCGCGTTCAGGGTGCAAGCCCAGCCACGCCAGATCTGCCCGGATCGCGGCCACATGCTCTTCGCGGCTGCGCGCCACATCCGTATCATCGATCCGCAGCAGAAACCGCCCGCCGCTCCGCTTCGCCAGCAACCAGTTGTGCAGCGCCGTTCGGATATTGCCGACATGAAGCGTGCCGGTGGGCGAAGGCGCGAAGCGCGTGGTGACGGTGGTGCTGGACATGGCCTTCGCCTATAGCGCTGCCGCAAAGCCCGGCAAGCTCAGCGCATCAGCATGACGGCATGAGTGCAGGCTTCCCACAGTGTTTCATGCGCCGCGGCTGGCACAAAGCCTTCGATGGCCCGGATAAAATCAACGCGGCGGCGGGCCTGGCCGGCCTCGACCATCTGGGCCAGCGTGGCCTCATCCGGTGAAAGGCGCTGGCAGCAGGCGCGGCCCACGCCGAACGGTTCGGGCCAGCACCGCGTCACCGTGCGCACCAGTTCGTGCACCGCAAACGCCGCTTCGCAGTGGCGCAGGCGCAGCGCCAGCGCGGGCAGGGGATCGCTTCCGCCTTTTGCGGCGATTGCGCAGAGCCGGATGGCAAGGATCACCTCCTGCGCGAGTGGCGATTGCTCCAGCAGCGCGGCGGGCCGGGCAAGCCGGGCAATCGTGGCGGAAAGGCTTCCGGCAGGCGTCATCATAGCAGGACTCGATCTGTTGCGAACGATTCGCAAACTACGCCTTGCATGCAAACTGTCAATGCGAATCATTCGCAACAACGGGCTACCCCGTTCGGAACCCGTGCGTGATCGGATAGCGCCGGTCGCGCCCGAAGTTGCGCATCCCCAGCTTTACCCCCGGCGGTGCCTGCCTCCGCTTGTATTCCGCCACGTTCAGCAGCCGCTCGATCCGCGCCACGGTGGCATGGTCAAACCCTTCGGCGACCATCTGATCCACGCTCTTTTCGTGCTCAACCAGCCCGAGCAAGATTGCATCGAGCACAGCGTAATCGGGCAGCGAGTCCGAATCCTTCTGGTCCGGGCGCAGTTCGGCGCTTGGCGGCTTGGTGATGATCCGCTCGGGCATCACCATGCCCTGCGGCCCCAGCCCGATCTTGGGCCGCGCCACATTCCGCCAGCGCGAGATCGCGAAAACGGTGGTCTTGTAGGCGTCCTTCAGCGGATTGTAGCCGCCGTTCATGTCGCCATAGATCGTCGCGTAGCCAACGCTCATCTCGCTCTTGTTGCCGGTCGTCACCAGCATCGGGCCAAACTTGTTGGAAAGCGCCATAAGCGTGGTGCCGCGAATGCGCGATTGCAGGTTTTCCTCGGTCAGGTCCGGCTGGCGGCCCTCGAAAGTCGGCGCCAGCATGTCAGCAAAGGCATCGACTGCCGGGCTGATCGGGATCGTGTCGAGCCGAACGCCCAGCATCTTTGCGCAGGCTTCGGCGTCTTCCAGGCTCTCGGCGCTGGTATAGGCGCTCGGCATCATCACGCACCACACCCGGTTGGCCCCCAGCGCATCGACGGCAATCGCTGCGCAGATCGCCGAATCGATGCCGCCCGAAAGCCCCAGCACCACGCCCGGAAACTTGTTGGTGTTCACATAGTCGCGCAGCGCCAGCACCATCGCGCAGTAGATGTCCTCGGGATGCTCGGCGAGTTCGGAAACCACGCCCGGCTGGCAGCGCCAGCGGGTTCCGGTCTTCTGCCACACGGTATCGACCACCGCTTCTTCCCAGTCAGGCATCTGCACCCACAGCGCGCCTTCCGGACCAACGACAAAGCTTGCCCCGTCGAACACCACTTCGTCCTGCCCGCCCACGCGGTTGAGGTAGGCCAGCGGAATGCCGGTATCGATCGCGCGGCGCTTGGCCACGCCGTCGATGCGAAGCTCGTCCTTGTCGATCTCATAGGGGCTGCCGTTGATGCACAGCAGGATATCGGCGCCCTGCGCCGCAAGGTGGCGGCACACTTCGGGCTGCCAGATATCTTCGCAGATCGGCAGGCCCAGCATCGCGCCTTTGAACGGAACGGGTTCGGGCAGCGGGCCGGGCAGGAAATAGCGCTTCTCGTCAAACGTGCCGTAGTTGGGCAGCTCCACCTTGAAGCGCACGGCCGCCACTTTGCCCTCATCCAGCAAGGCCACCCCGTTGTGCAGCGCCCCGTCGCGCACGAAGACCGAGCCGACCAGCATGGCCGGGCCGCCATCTGCCGTGGCCGCCGCCAGCGCTTCCAGCGCAATCGCCGCACGTTCGATCAGCGCGGGTTTCAGGATCAGGTCTTCGGGCGGATAGCCGATCAGCTGCATTTCGGGATAGACGACAAGATCGCTGCCCTCCGCGCGTTCGCGCACGGCGAGCATCGCGGCGACATTGGCCGCAAGATCGCCGACCTTCTGGTTGAGCTGGGCGAGCGTGATGATGAGCGTATCGGACATGGAGCAGACCCTAGGCGGCATTGCCCGGACAGTTCAAGGACCACCATTGGTGCAAAACCGTCCTCCCCAACGTTGCAATGCTGTCATCTTGGGCTAAGGCCCCTCGCATCGCCCAGATTTGAGGGACTCGGGGAAGCCCATGAAGATCATGTCCGGCAACGGCAACCTGCCGCTGGCCCGCGCCATCGCTGCCTATCTCGAACTGCCGCTGACCGAAGCTTCGGTCCGCCGCTTTGCCGACGAAGAAGTCTTCGTCGAAATCCACGAGAACGTGCGCGGCGAAGACGTGTTCATCGTCCAGTCCACCGGCTATCCGGCGAACGACAACCTGATGGAACTCCTTATCTGCACCGATGCGCTGCGCCGCGCCTCGGCCAAGCGGATCACGGCGGTCATCCCCTATTTCGGCTATGCCCGGCAGGACCGCAAACCCGGCCCGCGCACGCCGATTTCGGCCAAGCTGGTGGCGAACCTGATCACCACAGCGGGCGCAGACCGCGTCCTTGCGGTCGATCTCCATGCCGGGCAGATCCAGGGCTTCTTCGATATCCCGACCGACAATCTCTATGCCGCTCCGGTGATGGCTGCCGATATCCAGGCGCGAT
>JAIXYF010000136.1 GCA_027490345.1 Novosphingobium sp. | reverse complement strand
CGTTGCGCAAGTTATCTCTTATGATGCTTCAGCGCCGATGGCGATGCTGACCTGGGAACTGGTTTGCGACATGCCTGATGGCGCGGTGATATGGAACCAATCGCTGCCACGCCATGGTGGGCGAGGCACATACCGTTCCGCCATCACCATTCCCGCGAATTGCCCTGCCCAGCGTTGGCGATTGTGGGCGCAGGGCGAAGCCAGTAGCTCGGCTTCGCAGGCGGTGCTCACGAAACTGGATTTGAATCGTGCAAATTGAGGCTGGGTTCGGCATGTGGACCTTTGCGTGATGTCCACGCAGCGTCAGTCACGAGCCCGCCGGGAACTGTCTCGTCATCGCAGCGTAAGGGACCGTTTCCCGGTCCTGGCCGAGTCTTGGCAGTTTACCCTGCTGGCAAGTTTTCTCGTGATCATGTTTCTCATCGGCGGCGATGGCAGTAGTGCTTCGGTTTTTACGGGGTTCATCTGGTCGGGTGCGATATTGGTTGGGAGCCTCGGCCTGACTACGCTCACCACCGCGCAAGTCAGAGCTCATTCATGGCTTTTTGCGATTGCTGCGATTTGCCTCATGCTTGCCATCCTGCAACTTGTGCCCTTGCCGCCGCACGTTTTCTTGGCGCTTGGCCACCGCGACCTGGTGATGGCGATCGATCAGGCAGCGGGCCTGGAGGGGCAATGGCGGCCGATGAGTCTCGACCCCATGAGCGGCTGGCATGGCTTGTGGTCGGCCGCGCCTGCACTGGCAACACTGATCCTTGCCGTGCAAGTGGACTCAAACGCACATCGCAAATTGCTCGGAGTGTTCCTCACGCTTGGTTTCCTGAGTGGATGGATCGGGCTATTGCAGATTCTGGACGATCCAAATGGACCACTTTATTGGCATCGTGTCAGGCACCATGGCTCGGCTGATGGGCTGTTTGCCAATCGCAACCACCAGGCTGCGCTGCTAGCCTGTTTATTTCCCATGCTGGCCGCATGGTCGGGCTGGAAATCCGGGGATCGCGGGCGGGTGAAATCACAGCGCCTCGTGAAGCTGCCAATACGTCGTATGGTCGCGATAATGGGGGGGCTTTTGCTGGTTCCGATGATCTTGATCACCGGCTCGCGTGCCGGTTTGCTGGCAGGTGTGATGGGCCTGTGCTCTGTGCCATTGCTGCTTTACGCGAGAAGGGAGAAAGCGACCTCGGAGCAATCCACTTTCCCGCTCACCCGGCCAACTCAACTGGCTACGGTTCTGCTAGGCCTTGTTTCCCTGGTGCTGGCCGCGGCATCCATTTCGCTCGGGCGGGCCTTGGCCTGGGATCGGCTATTTGGCAGCAATCCATTGGAGGATCTGCGGGTCAAAATCCAGCCATCCGTGTACAGCATGATTCAGGATTATTTTCCGTGGGGGAGTGGGTTTGGCTCGTTTGCCACCCTCTATCAAGTATACGAACCCGATTTGCTTCTTATGCCGCCTTACATGAATCAGGTGCATAATGACTGGCTCGACGTTATTCTGACCGGAGGATTGCCCGCGCTTGCCATTTTGGCGATGATGTTAATTGCCTGGATGGTTCGCGCGAGGAGGATACTGACAGGATCAACACATTCCCGTAGCACAAGCTTGCCTCGGGTCGGCCTCGTTGTCCTTGCTTTGTTTGCACTTGCGTCTTTGACCGATTACCCACTGCGTATTCCCTCTCTCGAATGCCTGTTTATTTGTGCCGCGGTCTGGATGCTTCGCGAGGAAAAATCTGTTGCGCAATTGCGCGACCACCGGCCCCCACAAGTGCTGACAGGGGGCACATAGCTATTGGAGTTCGAACTGCCAGACATGCGCCCTGCATGACCAGTGTACGACCGGGGTTACGGGGCTACGGTGACCCAAGTTTACGGCGACCCAGGTTTACGGTGAAAGCGGTTACGGGGTGACGGTGTCAGGTGCAGCAATCCCCAAACCCCCACCACCTGCCACGATGCTGCACCCCATCCGCGATAGCCTTCAAGCTTTCCTACATCGCGAAATTCTGCAGAGCTCGGCGCCTCCCGCCCCTTTGCCGAGCCGCCCTGTTCATGCAGCAATCCATGCCGCCCGCGCTGCCGTCTTTGATCACTTCAGTCGATCAAACTCGCTGCACTGATCGAGCGAAAGTATTGATCAGGACCGTGTCAACCGTGTCAACCGTAAGCAATTCCGACATAGGGGGCGCGGGGCATGGTGCACGCCGCGGTGCCTTGGGCAGCAGCCCCGATGCGGGCGCTGTGCCCCGGAATCTGCCGCACCGTCTGCGCCGGGAAAGTCCTGTTCCGGGCCGGGCAAACCTGCCATGGAGGGGGCTGCTTGCTTCCTCCCGCATGATTGGCCTGCGCCCGTGATCTCCACAAGTGTCCTCGTTGCGGCTGGCGGTGCGATTGCGCTTGCCGTGGTGGGCGGGTTGATGACGCCGATCGGGCCCTGGTATGCCAACCTCAGGAAACCCCGGCTCCAGCCGCCGAACTGGCTGTTCGGCCCAGCGTGGACGGTGATTCTGGGGCTGGCGGCGTGGTCTGCAGCAGCGGCGTGGGATGCGGCGACAACGGACGCGGCGCACACCAGTGTGCTCATTCTGTTTGGCGTGAATGCCACCTGCCACCTGCTCTGGAGCCCGCTGTTCTTCAAGCTGCGGCGGCCGGATTGGGCCTTGATCGAGGTCGTGTTCCTGTGGGCGTCGCTCGTCGCGCTGGTGGTGGGGCTGTGGCCGATCTCGCCGTTCGCGGCCAAGCTGATCCTGCCCTATCTGGCGTGGGTGAGCTTTGCCGCGTGGCTCAATTGGGCGATCGTGCGGCTCAACGCGCCGTTTCGCTGAAGGGCCTCACTGGTCTGGCGCGGGATATCGGACCGCGATGACTTCCCATTCCTTCTCCCCGCCGGGCAGCTGCACCTTGCGCAAGTCTCCCACTTTCGCGCCGCGCAGCGCGCGGGCGATGGGCGCACTCCAGCCGATGCGGCGGGCGGTGGCGTCCTGCTCGTCGTCGCCCACCAGGGTAAGGACCATGCGCGCGTCGTCCTCGTCGGCGATTTCCACTGTTGCGCCAAACAGCACGCGGCTCTGGTCCGGCTGGCGGGCCGGGTCGATCACGCGGGCGGCTTTCATGCGCTTGGCCAGAAAGTTCAGCTCGCGGTCAATCTCGCGCATCCGCTTGCGGCCATAAAGATAATCGCCGTTTTCGGACCGGTCGCCGTTGCCCGCCGCCCAGCTGACAACCTCGACAATCGCGGGGCGTTCGGTGCCCAGCAGATGATCATAGCGCGCGCGCAGGGCGGCCATGCCGGAGGGAGTGATCGGGTTGCCATCGGATTGCATCATGAGGGCTGTAGCGGGGGAAGCGGCGGCATGGAAGGTTGCCCCCGTGCGGGGCGGCGACTAGGGCAGGGCCGACCGCTTATTGCAACGAGGATTCCATGGCCAAGACCATCGCGCTGACCCTGACCGAAGACGAACTCGAGATTCTGGTGGACGCTCTTGAGGCAGACCTCGAAGGCTATGCCGAAGCCGCCGAGGAAGCCCGCGCCGGTGGTAACAAGGACGATATCGAGACCTTCAAGCTGGCCGCGCTCAACATCCAGAAGCTGCTGGCCCGCCTGCAGGACATGCTGCCTGACTGAGCCTCAACCCGGCGTGGGTTTGCCGAGGAAGTGGCTGAGCGGATTGCCGCCGGTGTGGGTGGCCTTGTCCGGGTGCATCGCTTCATAGACCACGGCGTTTTCCATCACCCGCTGCACATAGTTGCGCGTTTCGGATAGCGGGATGCGCTCCAGCCAGTCGATCCAGCCGACGCCTCCCGTACCTTGGCCGGTTCTGGGATCGCCATTGGCGCGCAGCCACTTGTTCACATTGCCCGCGCCCGCGTTGTAGGCTGCGATGGCCAGCGGATAGCTGCCGTTGTAGTATCTCAGCAGGCGCTGGAAATACGATCCGCCGAGCTGGAGATTGAACCCGGCATCCTCGATCAGCGCGCTGGTGGAATAAGCAAGGCCCAGCTTGCCCGCCTCTTCATTGGCGGTGGGGGGCATCAGTTGCATCAGCCCGCGCGCACCGGCGTGGCTGACGGCGTTCTGCGCAAACTGGCTTTCCTGCCGCGCGATGGCGTGGATCATCGTCCAGGCGTGTTCGTAGCCCTGCGGCACGGGGATGACCGGGAAGGCGATGTGCTGGAAATCGAGGTAGCCGCGCGCAGCGGCAGCTTGGCCCACGATGACGCCCAGATCGCGGCGGCCAATCTCGCGCGCCAATTGCGCGACGAGGACGTGCTGGCCCTCCGTCTGCTGCTGCTCGCTGATTTCGCGGAAGAAACGCACGGTGGTGCGCCAATCGGCATCACGCGCGGCTTCGCGCACCGCTTGCGTGAGGGGCGAGGCGTTGAAGCGGGCGCGTTCCTCTGCCGTGGGCTGGACATCGGCGGCGGGCGCAAAGCGCGGCACCGGGCGGCCGAGCCGTTCGAGTGCGAGGAGGCCGTAGAACTGATCGGCATAAGCGGCGGCCAGTTCGAAATAGCGCTGCGCCTCTGCGCTTTGCCCCGCCTGCGCAGCGGCAAGGCCAGCCCAGTAGAAGCCCTTGGAGCGCGTGCCCGGGGTGCGCGCAGCCGCGCCATAGCGCCAGAACAGCGGCGCAGCCTCGCGTCCGCTGCCCAACTGGCGCAGCGCCTGCTGGCCGCCCAGCCACATCAGCGAGGTGTAATCATCGCGCAGATCATAGGGGAGCTGGCTGATATCCTCCCCCCGCGCGAAAGCATCGTCGATCCCGGCGGCGATGCGATAGGCCGTGCGCGCGTCCCCTGCGGCCGCGGCGCCGCGCGCATTGGCGAGCAGTTCGTCCACCCACTTCTCGCGGCTCAGCGGCGGGCGGGCCAGCAGCGGGCGGCCCGCGATCAGTGCCTGCGCGGCGGTGCTATTGCCCTGTCGGCGCAATTGGCGCGCGCGCGACCACACGAAGCCGGGATCTGAATTCAGCACCTCGCCGCTGGTGCCTTCCGCCGCTGCATAAGGATCGAGCCCGATCAGCGTGGCCTGGCGCGCGGCAAACAGCGCGCGGCGCGTTGAAGAAAGGCGCGCGGTCTGGCGCGCAGCCGGGGAGGGATTGCCCGCCCAGAGCAGGGCTTCCATCCGCGCGTCCTGATCGTCAGGCGTGAAGGTGCTGCCCCACAGGCTCAGGATCGCGGTCTCCGCGGCCTCGCTCATCGGTCCGCCGCGCCATGCCGCGCGCGCCTGCGCATCGGCCTCGGGGCGGCCCAGCGCTTTCAGCGCAAGGGCATACTGTGCGCGGGCCGAGTTGGTGAGCGGGGGCACCCGGTCGAAATAGGCGGTAATGCTGCTGGCTTCAGCTGATTGGCGATCAAGCGCGGCTTCAGCGTAGCGGCGCAGCTTGGTTTCTTCGGGAAAGCCCCGGTAGCTCATGATGAAGCCGGCATAATCGCCAAAGGCAAACCGGTCCGAGCCGATCAGCATCTGCCAGCGACTGATCGCCTGCGCCATCGGGCCCTGGCCTTGCGCGATCAGCCGCGCGCGCGCCGCATCCCATGCCGCGCCGCCTGCATCATTATCGCTGGCGCGGCAGGCTGCCGAGGCGGCCATGACGGGCAGCAATGCAGTCGCCAGCAGGAGCTTTCGCCACTTCACACTGATCTCCATGCTGGACATTCCGGGTTTCGTCTTCCTATCAGGCGTTTCGGCGGCGCTCCGGCATAGGGCGGCGCGTCAGTGCAACGCCTTGTGGCGCAGATCGAAGGGCAAAGTCCATGTTTTCCGGCTCCATTCCGGCTTTGGTGACACCTTTTCGCGGCGGGGTGTTCGATGAAAAAGCGTTTCGGCGGCTGGTCGATTGGCAGATCGAGAACGGCTCATCGGCGCTGGTGCCTTGCGGCACGACGGGCGAATCCTCCACCCTTTCGAACGCTGAGCATCACCGCGTGATCGAGGTTTGCGTGGAGCAGGCGGCGGGGCGTGTGCCGATCATTGCGGGCTGCGGCAGCAACGATACGATGAACGCGCATATGCACATGACGTTCTCACGCAAGAGCGGCGCGGCGGCGGCACTGTGCGTTGCGCCGTATTACAACCGGCCGAGCCAGGCGGGCCTGCTCGCGCACTTTGGCTATCTGGCCGAAAACAACGAACTACCGATCATTCTCTATAACGTGCCGGGCCGCACGGTGACCGACATCCTGCCCGAAACGGTGTGCGAATTGGCGCGCCGCTATCCGGAAAAGATTGTGGGCATCAAGGACGCGAGCGGCGACCTGAGCCGCGTGACCGATCACCGCATGGGCATCGGCAAGCATTTCTGCCAGCTATCGGGCGATGATGAACTCGCGCTTCCCGCCAATGCAGCGGGCGCGGTGGGGTGCATTTCCGTTACCGCCAATGTCGCCCCGCGCCTGTGCGCCGATTTTCAGGCGGCCTGCGCAGCGGGCGATTTTGAAAAGGCGCGCGAGATCAACGATCTGCTCTACCCGCTGCACTATGCGATGTTCGAAGATGCCTCACCCGGCCCGGTGAAGTATGCGCTGAGCCGGGTGCACGATTGGCTGGGCGAGGAACTGCGCCTGCCGCTGGTGCCGTGCAGCGATGCCGCCCGCGCCGCAGTGGATGCGGCGCTGGCGCATGCCGGGCTGGTCTGATCGCGCCGCCTATCGGGCCGGTTGAAGCTTGGTGTTGAGCATCCAGCCGACATTGTCGTTTTCGTCGGCCACTTCCCACCACAGGCCGTCCTTGGTGCCGGTGGGATAGACCGTTGCACCGGGCGGCAGGGTGCGGATGATCGCGCCGCTTGCCGCTGCCGTCTTGCGCATGGTGCTGGGGGCGATGGTGACATAACTCTTTGTCGGTGATGCTTCGGCCGTGCCTTCTGCGCCCGGCTGGACACCGCCAAGCTCGGTCACCAGTTTTGAATAGGCATCGATGAAGGCCAGCGTCACGATGCGGCCAATGTCGGTGCTATCATACCCGCCGCCGACCGCGCCGGCGCCGATTCCGCCGAAGAAGCCGCCGCCGGCACCGAAGCCGATGTCGTTCTTGGCGGCATAGCCTTCAACCGTGGCGATCGTTTCGGTGGTGCGCACGTTCGTGACCGACAGCACGGTGTTGGCTTCAAGCTTGCGGCTGCGGATGCCGCCGATCAGGCCGCCCAACGCGCCGCCCATGATGCCACCGATCAAGGCTGCCCCGCCGCTGCCTTGCGCATTGCCATTGGCGGCCTGAACTTCGGCCACCAGCACATAGTCAGCCGCCTTGATCTGGTTCTGGCCGACGTTCGAGCGCCGCTGCAGACCAAGTTCGTTGCCGATAGCCCGTTCGGCCTTGGCTGCATCGAGACCGCTGCCGCGATCGACCAGATTGAAGCACCCGGAGCGCTGCACGAAAACCTTGATCAGCTTTTGCGGCGGGGCAAGGCTGAACTGGGTCCAGCCGCTGGGGTCGTCGCCATCGATGATCGAGATCGTGCCCAGCTTGCGGGTGCAGCGGGGCACGTCGGTCAGCGCCTTGCGTTGGAGCTTTTCGGCGTTCGAAGGTTTCGCTTGCCTTGGTTCGGCAACCGCTTGCGTACTCAGCAACGAAATAACAGCTACTGACGCTACCAGAAATTTCATCATGCCCCCGCACGCAATTCGAATCGTTATGCATGATTATTGCACGAGTGCAGCACAAAGTCATTATGACCCGCTGTTTTTCGTGCATTGCAAAGCAGAATAAATTTAATACATCCGAAGTGGACAATCTTGAGGTATCTGGTGGGGACGTTATGCTGCCAACCACTTATTCTGCTCACATATGCCGGTAAATCGCGCGCTCATGCGAAAAAGCCTTGAAGCCGAAGTAGCCGTGATAGCTGCCCGATCCGCTGGCATTCACACCGCCGAAGGGCAGGTGGTTTTCAAGATAGTGCGAGAACACGCCGTTGATCGTCATGCCGCCCGATGAGGTGCGGCTTATCACCTTCTCGATGTTCGCTTCGTCGTCCGAGTAGATATAGAGCGCCAGCGGCTTGTCGCGTTCGGCGATGTAGTCGATGGCTTGGTCGATGCTTTCATAGTTCATCACCGGCAGGACGGGGGCGAAGATTTCCTCCTGCAGGATCTTCATTTGCGGGGTGACGCCGGTGAGCAGGGTGGGGTGAATTGTGAGGTCGCTCTCGTCCATCGTGCCGCCGACGGCGACAGTCGCGCCTTGCGCCACGGCATCATCGAACAGCGCTTTCACGCGGTTGAAGTTCGCCTGATTGACGATCTGCGCGATGCTTTCCTTCTTGATCGCCCCGGTCTCGTCGTAGAGGTTCTTCGCGACGTTGGTCTTGAAGCCTTCGACGAGCTGCGCCTGCTGTTCTTTGCGCACGAAGACATAGTCCGGCGAAATGCAGGCCTGCCCCCCGTTAAACTGCTTGGCCCCGGCAAGCTGCGCCGCCACCTTGTCGATATCGGCGCCGGAATCGAGGATAACGGGCGATTTGCCGCCGAGTTCAAGCGTGACGCTGGCGAGGTGTTTGGCGGCGGCGGCCATCACGATCTTGCCGACGCGGGTGCTGCCGGTGAAGAAGATGTGGTTGAACGGCAGTTCGAGCAGCGCAGTGGCGATGCTGACATCGCCTTCCACCAGCGCGACCTCGCTTTCATCGAAGGCTTCGGCGATGATCTTGGCGGCGACCTTGGCGGTGGCGGGGCACAGATCGGTGAGCTTGACCACGGCTGTGTTGCCCGCCGCGACGGCAGCGGCGAGCGGCCCGAGCGCGAGGCCCAGCGGGAAGTTCCACGGACCCAGGATCAGGCAAACGCCGCGCGCTTCATAGCGGATCTGCGCAGCGTCTGCCGGGTTCAGCGAAGGCGTGACTTCGGTCGGCGCCATCCACGCATCGAGATTGTCAATATTGCGCTGGATATTGGCGGTGACGTTGAGCACTTCGGTCACGCGGATCTCGCCCTCGGGTTTGCGCGTGTCTTCGAGCACGGCGGCGACGATGGCATCGGCATGCGCCTCGACCGCGGCCTTCAGGCCCGCCAGCTTGGCCTTGCGCACCTCGGCGCTGGAGGCCTTCACGTTCCACTGGTTCGCCTGCTGAAGTTCGAAGATGCGGAGGAGGTCGGCTGCGGTCGGGTTCGTCATGGTCGGTGGTGCCTGCGCTTGCTTGGGGCCGGTGCGGCCGGGTTTGAAGTCCTGAATGCTGTAGCCCATCCGTTCCGTCAATGTAAGGTGACCTAACGGATCGCGCTGTGCAACTTTGTCGGGCTGAGGCCTCGCGCAAAAGTGCTTTAAAGGCTTCCGCCCGGCTCTATACGGGCGTTCTATCACCTCGCGCGCGGCAGCGCTGGTGAAGGCAGAACGTCAGGGTTTTGAAGCGCAGTGAATTATCGCCATTCCTTCCACGCCGGCAACAGCGCCGATGTCGTGAAGCACAGCCTGCT
>JAIXYF010000138.1 GCA_027490345.1 Novosphingobium sp. | reverse complement strand
TGACCATGGTGGCCGCGGTGAAGTACATCTTCGTGTTAACGTCGAGACCGGTGGTGTACATGTGGTGCGCCCACAGGATGAAGCCCACCGCGCCGATCGCGATCATGGCATAGGCCATGCCGAGATAGCCGAACACTGGCTTCTTCGAGAAGGTCGAGATGATCTGGCTGATGATGCCGAAGCCCGGCAGGATCATGATGTACACTTCGGGGTGGCCGAAGAACCAGAACAAGTGCTGATAAAGCACCGGATCACCACCGCCAGCCGCGTTGAAGAACGTGGTGCCGAAGTTGCGGTCCGTCAGCAGCATGGTGATCGCGGCGGCAAGAACCGGCAGCGAAAGCAGCAGCAGAAACGCGGTGACGAGCATCGACCATACGAACAGCGGCATCTTGTGCAGGGTCATCCCCGGCGCGCGCATGTTGAAAATGGTCGTGATGAAGTTGATCGCACCCAGGATCGAGCCAGCGCCCGCAAGGTGAAGCGAGAAAATCGCGAAATCGACCGCCGGGCCGACAGACCCGGACGTGGAAAGCGGGGCATAGACCGTCCAGCCGGTGCCCGCACCCATGCCGGTGCCGCCGGGCATGAACGCCGAGATCATCAGCGAGCAGAAACCGGTGAAGGTCAGCCAGAACGAGATGTTGTTCATGCGCGGGAAGGCCATGTCCGGCGCGCCGATCATCAGCGGCACGAACCAGTTGCCGAACCCGCCGATCAGCGCGGGCATGACCATGAAGAACACCATGATCAGGCCGTGAGCCGTGATCAGAACGTTCCACAAGTGCAGCGTGGCGTTGAAATCCTGCGCGTTGCCGCCAAGGAAATTGGTCCACCAGCCAAGATACTGGATGCCGGGCTGCGCGAGTTCAGCGCGCATGATGCCCGAAACGCCGCCACCGATGATCCCCGCGAAAATCGCGAAGATCAGGTAGAGCGTACCGATATCCTTGTGGTTGGTCGACATGAACCAGCGCTGGAAAAACGCGGGCTTGTGATCCGCGTCATGCGCGTGATCATGGTGGGCGTCGAAGCCTTCGTGGGCGGGAATGCTGGCCATGGTAGTCTAACCTTGTCCTCGAAAATCGTTACGCTGCGGGCGTGGGCTTGGCGGAGGCTGCCGCCGTGGTGGTGGCTTCGGCAGCCGGGCCAACCGTGCCGCCCTGCGTCTTCACCCATTCTTCGAACTTGGCACGGGGAAGAGCCTCGACCACGATCGGCATGTAGCCATGGCGGGCGCCGCACAGTTCAGAGCACTGACCATAATAAACGCCAGGCTTCTTGATGAAGAGCACCTTCTCGTTGATCTTGCCGGGCACCGCATCAAGCTTGAACCAGAGTGAAGGCACCGCAAATGCGTGGATCACGTCCGAACCAGTGGTTTGCAGGCGGATCGGCTCACCCGCCGGGACGACCATGCGGTTGTCCGCGGCCAGCTGCGGCGATTCGCCGCGCTTCAGAGCCTCGGCATCGGAAAGAATGTTGGAGATCACTTCGAAGCCGCCGTTGTCCGGATAGCTGTAGCCCCAATACCATTGGTAACCCGTGGCCTTGACCGTCAGCGCACCCTTGGGAGCAGGCTCATACTGGTGAGCCAGCAAGCGGATGGAAGGCACAGCGAGGACCACCAGGATCAACACCGGAACAACCGTCCAGATGATCTCGATAGCCGTGTTGTGGCTTGTCTTGGAAGCAACCGGATTGGCGCTGCGGCGAAAGCGAACCATCACCAGCAGCAGAAGCAGAAGCACGAACAGCGTGATCACCGTGATGACCGGCATCAGCATGTAATCATGCATGCGCAGCGCTTCTTCGCCGATGGGCGAATACTGATCCTGGAAGGTCCAGCCCTTGGCAACCGGCTGGCCAACGCCATCAACCGGCTTCATCGGGGTGTATGACCCCTTGTCCGCAGGGGCAGCGGCGGCAGCAGCAACAGGAGTCGCAGCCTGCGGTGCTGGAGCAAGCGCCACCGGCGCCGCCGGAGCAGGCGCCGCAACTGCGGGTTCAGCAGCAGCCGGAGCAGCCGCGGCTGCCATGGCTTGAGGCGCAAATGCGAGCGCGGCTGCGAGGCTGAAGGTCCGGATCACACCCGCTATACGGCGGGCACTTAGGGAAAGACTCATGGTATACCGCTCTCGATTTTTTGCTTCTACGCCGGGCGTTTGCGCCCGGTGCTCAACACCCTGATCTATCTATTCACCGGGCCTATACGCGCGCTCGTCGCAAGCCTCAAGCGCCTGAACGCCTTTTTTTGGGCAAGGCGGCTTGCCCTAAAGCCCTAAGGCGCAATGCGAATAAGGGAAATGGGGCGGTCCGTCGCGCAGTCGGCCATAGCGCCGTGACCCCGGCTTCGCTATGCAGCCGGCTTGATCACTGCCCAGAGGGCCATGCCCGCTGGCCCTGCCCGCTGGTGCCGCTGCGCCCGCTCACAATGGACCCATCATGCTCGAAGACGAGATCCTTTCCGAATTCCGCGCCAGCGAGGCCTTGCTCGAAGGTCACTTCCTGCTCTCCTCGGGCCGCCACAGCGCGCACTATCTGCAATGCGCCCGCGTGCTGATGGATCCGATGCGCGCCTCGCGCCTTGCTGCGGCACTTGCCGCGACTTTGCCGCGCGAACTACGCACGGCTATTGCGAAAGTCGTCTCACCCGCGATGGGCGGCGTGATCATCGGTCACGAAATGGGCCGCGCGCTGGGGGTTGAGGCGATGTTCGTCGAGCGGCCCACCGGCACGTTCGAACTGCGCCGCGGATTCGCCTTGAAGCCGGGCGATAAAGTGCTGATGGTCGAAGACGTTGTGACGACTGGCCTTTCCAGCCGCGAGGCCATCGCGGCGATCGAGGCGGCAGGCGGCCTAGTCGTGGCGGGTGCGGCGCTGGTCGATCGCTCGGCAGGAACAGTGGACCTCGGCGTGCCCTTCTACCCGCTCGTCAGCCTCAATTTCCCGACATACGCGCCGGATGAGCTGCCGCCGGAGCTGGCTGCCACCCCGGCTACCAAGCCCGGGAGCCGCGCGGCCTGATGCACAGACGGACAGGAACCGTGTTGAACCGGTTGCGCAGCGGCATTCTGGCCATTCTGTGCCTATGTCCGTGTCTGTCGCTGCTGGCACCCGCAGCCGCAGCCACACAGAGCGCGCCCACGATCGATGAAGCGCGCCTTGCCGCCGCCATGCAGGCCGCAGACTTTGCCGGCACGGTGTTGATCGCGAAAGGCGAGCAGATCGTATTCGAACGCGCCTATGGGACAGTCGAGCCGGGTGGTAAGGCGCTGCATCGCCTTGGCCGGATCTGGCGCTGGGCGTCGGTTTCCAAGCAAGTCACGGCCACGCTGGCGATGCAGGAAGTCGCCGCAGGAAGGCTCGATCTTGATCAGCCGATTGCGCGCTATCTGCCGCAAAGCCGCGCCCCCCATGCCGCTACGCTCACCGCGCGCATGCTCATGCAGCACGTCTCGGGCCTGCGCCACGCCGACGATTTCGCCCCGCCAGACAAGGACGGTTGGGCCACTTTCTATACAGCACCGCTGGGCAGCGCAGAAACCGGCGTGCCCTGGTGCGAAGGGCCGACCGGCAAGCCCGACAAGGCCCCGCCAGCGGACTTCCGCTATGGCGACTGCGATTTCATCCTGATGGGCGCGGTGCTCGAAGCCATCACCGGCAAGACGTATGCCGCGCTGGTGCGCGAGCGTCTGGCAAGGCCGCTTGGCCTGCGCAGCCTGGGGGTGTTTCCGACAGCCAAACGCACCGTGCCGGGGTTCGAGGCGGGCAAGCCCGAATCGCGCTTCTTCCGTCTTGAAAACTTCGGCCCTGCTGGCGCGCTCTATGGCACGACGCATGATCTGCTGGCGTTCGACCGGGCCTTGATGACCGGCAAGCTGATCCCCCCGGCCGAGCGCGCCGTGATGTGGACGGGTGAGCCGCGCTATGGCTATGCCGCGCTAGGCCAATGGGCCTTCGAATCCGCGCTGAAAGGCTGCGACGGCGCAGGCGTGCGGATCATCGAGCGGCGCGGGTTCATCGGCGGCGTCGTGCTGCGCAACATCATCCTGCCTGAGCAGGACATGGTGATCATCATGACATCGAACCGCGCCAGCGCCGAGGCGACTTTCGGCGAAATCTGGCAGCAGGCCGGATTGACGCACGACGTGCTGGCCGCAACCCTGTGCAAGGCATCATGAACCAACCAACCCCTCCCCTTTCCAGCCTGCCGCAGCGACCCCGTTTGCGTCTGGGCGTCAACATCGATCACGTCGCGACGATCCGCAATGCACGCGGCGGGGATCATCCCGATCCGGTGCGCGCGGCGCAGATCGTCGCCGAAGTTGGCGGCGACGGGATCACTGCGCACTTGCGCGAAGATCGCCGCCATATCCGCGACGAGGATATCGCGCGCATTCAGGCCGCGACCAATCTGCCGCTGAACTTCGAGATGGCCGCGACCGAGGAAATGGTCGCCTTTGCCTTGAAGCACAAACCCCACGCGGCCTGCATCGTGCCCGAACGGCGCGAGGAGCGCACGACCGAGGGCGGGCTCGATGCCGCAGGCCAGCACAACCGCCTTGCTCCCATTGTCAGCCGCCTCGCCGATGCGGGCATCCGCGTCAGCCTGTTCATCGCCCCCGAACCGCGCCAGATCGAAGCGGCGATGCGACTCGGTGCTCCGGTGGTCGAACTGCACACCGGCGAATATGCCCATGCAGAAGGCGAGGCCCGTGCGGTCGAACTGCGGCGCATTGCCGACATGGCCGCGCTTGCGGCAAAGAACGGCATCGAGCCGCACGCAGGCCACGGGCTGACTTATGAAAACGTCAGCGCCATTGCCGCGATCCCGCAGCTCGCCGAACTCAACATCGGCCACTACCTGATCGGCGAGGCGATCTTCACCGGGCTCGCCCCGGCGGTGCTGAAGATGCGCGAGCTGATGGACGCGGCACGGTGACGAGCAGGCGGTGAGGAGGCAGCGATGATCATCGGCATGGGCTCCGATCTCTGCAATATCGAGCGCATCCAGGCCTCGCTGGACCGCTTCGGCGAGCGATTCGAAAACCGCGTGTTCACGCCTCTCGAACGCGCCAAGGCCGCGCGTCGTCCGTTCACCAAGGCGGGCACGCTAGCGAAGCGCTTTGCGGCCAAGGAAGCCTATTCCAAAGCCGTCGGCACCGGCTTCAAGGCAGGCGTGTTCATGAAGGACATCGGCGTGGTGAACGCCCCTTCCGGCGCGCCCACCCTCGCGCTGACGGGCGGCGCGGCGGCACGTTTGGCCGCGATCACGCCGGCAGGGCATGAGGCCGTGGTCCACCTGACGCTGACCGATGATCACCCCTGGGCGCAGGCTTTCGTGGTGATCGAAGCACGGCCGCTGGCCGAAGGTGCCGCTTGAGCGATATGCCTGAACCCCACGCGCCGGACCCCGCCCCCAAAAGCAGGCCGCCCGAGCCCGAAGGCACCAACTGGCTCGCCGAACTGCGCGGGTTGCTGCTGATGCTGCTCGCGGTGATCGGCTTCCACAGCTTCCTGGCCAAGCCCTTCTACATCCCCTCGATCTCGATGATGCCCAACTTGCTGGTGGGCGATCAGCTGGTCGTCTCGAAGTACCCGTATGGCTGGTCGTGGGTCTCGGCCTCGATGCATTTCCTGCCGCGCTCGAACACGCGAATCATGCCATCTACTCCGGCCTACGGCGATATCGTGATCGTGGTGCCGCCAGACCGGGACGAGGACTATATCAAACGAGTCGTCGGCCTGCCGGGAGACCGGATCGCGGTGGTGAACGGGCAGATCATCCTGAATGGCACGCCCGTCCCGCAAGTGGCCGAAGCCCCGCTCGAACTGCCGGTCGATCCCAACCAGCCCTGCAACCCCGATGATTTCCCGGGCCTGCGCTACCGCGCGGCTGATGGCATGCAGGTTTGCGAACTGCCGATCTTCCGCGAAACCCTGCCCAATGGCGCGACCTACCAGATCATCGACCACCGCCAGCAGCCGCTCGACAACTATCCCGAAACGAAGATCCCCGCGGGCTATGCCTTCCTGATGGGCGACAACCGCGATCATTCGGCTGACAGCCGCGCGCCGGTGGTGGAAAAGGGCCTCGGCGGCCCGGTGCCGCTGGCAGACATCGGCGGGCGGGCCGAGTTCATCACCTATTCGCTGAGCGGGACCGAGACGTGGAATCCGTTCACCTGGTACGGTGCCTTGCGAGGCAGCCGCGCTTCGCTCAAACTGCGCCCGATGATCCTGCCGCCCACAACCGCCAACCAACCATCTGCGAGCAAGCCATGAGCGACGAGACGCCCCCCCCGCCCCGCCCCGCCAGCGGCCCGACCGACATTCGCGACGATCTTGTCCGGCAGGAAGTCAAGCGCGCGGCGGTCTGGCTCGGCATGGCGGCACTGCTCGTGCTGGCGGTCTATCT
>JAIXYF010000032.1 GCA_027490345.1 Novosphingobium sp. | reverse complement strand
GTTCCGCTTTGCGGACCGGTTCCACGCGACGCTGAGCCGCGAGCTGGAGCAATAACGCCGTGGCGATGAACATGGCATCCGGCGGCGGCGGCCGGCGCGGGCGGCGGGGCCGCGGGCGCGGCGCCGCGATGAGCGAGATCAATGTGACGCCGCTGGTCGACGTGATGCTGGTGCTGCTGATCATATTCATGGTGACTGCGCCGATGCTGACAGCGGGCGTGCCGATCGACCTGCCAGATAGCCGGGCCGAGGCGCTGAAGACCGAGCAGAAGGCCATTACCGTCAGCATGGACGGCGAGGGGCGCATTTTCCTCGATGATCAGGAGCTGGCGCCGGGCGAACTGGGCGACCGGTTAGCAGGACTGGCAAGTGAAGGGCCGGCAGGAAAAGCGCCGCTCGTCACGCTGCGCGCGGACCGCAGCCTGGATTACGGGCGCGTGGTGGCGGTGATGGGCGCGCTCAATGCCGCCGGGTTCAAGTCGATCTCGCTGGTCACCAACGGTTCAGTCACGGCACCCTAGAGCCATGGCGATGCGCGCCTCTTCGTCCGATCAGGGCCTCACGCGGGAAGAAGCGCTGGCGCTGGTCATCGCGCTGGCGGCGCATGTGGGGCTGATTGCGGCGCTGACGCTTTCGCCGCCGGGCAAATCGATCTCGTCTCCGCCCGAGCGGATGACTGTGACGTTTGCCGACGAGATCGCCGATCAATCCACCTCGCCTGAGCCCGACGCCGAGGCTGCGCCCGATGTGGCGCCGGTTCTGGGGGAGGCGGCGCCCGAGCCGGTGCCGCTGCAGCCCGCCCCCCAAATCGTGCCGCCTGAGCCCCGGCCTGCTCCGCCGCCGCCGCAAGCGCGCCCCGTGCCGAGGCCGCTGCCAGCACCGCAGCCGCGCTTGGCACCCGCCCCGCCTAAGCCGGTGCCTAGGCCCGTGGCCAAGCCGGTGGCGAAGCCCGCACCGCCGCGGCCTGCTGCTGCTGCTGCTGCGCCCGCAGACCAGCGCCTGCGCCGCCGCCCCGATGCACCGGCGGGGGCCACCCGCATCGGCACTGATTTCCTCAGCGGCATTGCCGGATCGAGCAAGCCGGGCGCCGCGACCAATCCCCCGGCGGCAGCGTTTGGGCCGGAAGTGGCCGCCTCGCTCGTCAGCGGTATCGCGCGTCAGATCAAGCCAAACTGGACCGCGCCGCAAGGCGTGGACGCCGACAAGCTGGTTACAGTGCTGGCGTGGAGCCTGAACCCTGACGGAAGCCTTGCCGGGCGGCCGCAAGTGGTGCAGCAACTGGGCATTACCGATACGAACCGCGCGCAAGCTCAGCGCCATGCCGAACAGGCGGTCCGGGCAGTGCAACTGGCCGCGCCGTTCAATCTGCCCGCCGCCTATTATTCCAAGTGGAAACGCATCGCGAGTTTCCGGTTTGACAGGAAGTTGTCGCAATGAAGCCTGTTTTTGCCCGTTCGCTTGCTCTCGCTTTTGCCTTATCGCTTGCTGGCCTGGCTGCTCCGCTGGCGGCGCAGCCGGCCCCAAAGCCTGCGCCCAGCCCGAAGCCAGCGCCATCTGCAGCTGCCACCGCTGCGGCGCAGGCCGAAGAGGGCCTGACGGGTTCCGTCACCGACGAGAGCGAGTGGCAGGATCTGGGCATCGCCATCCCGACCTTCCCGACAAATGAGATGCTGCCCACCGCAGCGGACGGGGGGAACACCGAGGCGCTGGGCCGCAATCTGGCGCGGGTGATCTATGGCGATCTCAAGAACAACGGCCTGTTCAAGCCGGTGGGGCCGGATGCGCTGCCCGCCATTGCTTTTGGCGAAGTGGCCGCGCCCGCCTTTGCGAACTGGCGGGGACGTTCGGCGGAAATGCTGGTGCAGGGCTTCGTGAAGTCTGCGTCGGACGGGCGGCTGACAGTGGGCTGCTATCTGTATGACGTGGCGCTGGGCAGCGAACTGGCGCGGCAGGGCTATGTGGTGAAGCCCGAGGAATGGCGGCGTGCGGCGCACAAATGCGCGGATATGGTCTATGCGCGGCTTTCCGGGGAAAGCCCGTTTTTCGATAGCAAGATCGCCTATATTGCTGAAACGGGGCCGAAGGGGAACCGGCGCAAGCAGCTGGCGATCATGGATTCCGATGGCGCGAACCACCGCTTTATCACCAATGGGCAGGCCACCGCGCTGACCCCGCGCTATTCGCCCGATTACAGCAAGATCGCTTATCTCAGCTATCTCAACGGCACGCCGCGTATCTATGTCTATGATATCGGCACCGGGCGGCAGACGCTGGTGACCGAGGGCAAGGGGCCTACCTTTGCGGCGCGCTGGGCGCCCGATGGCCAATCGCTGCTCTATTCGATGGCCATTGCCGGCAATACCGATATCTACCGCGTTCCGGTCACCGGCGGAGCTTCGGTGAAGCTCACGGATTCGCCGGGGATCGATGTTGGCGGCAGCTTCTCTCCCGATGGCAGCAAGATCGTGTTCGAAAGCGATCGTTCCGGCAGCCAGCAGGTCTATGTGATGAACGCCGACGGGACCAACCAGAAGCGCGTGAGCTTCTTTGGCGGGCGCGCGGCGACGCCGGAATGGAGCCCGCGCGGCGATCAGATTGCCTTTACGCACATCGCCGGCAATCTGCGCGTGGCGGTGATGAACCCTTCGGGCGGCGAGATGCGCCACTTGACGGACAGCTGGCAGGATGAAGCGCCGACCTGGTCGCCCAACGGCCGCATCGTGCAGTTTTTCCGCACCGCCAAGAGCACCGGACGCACCGGCATCTGGCAGGTGGACCTGACCGGGCGCAACGAGCGCAAGCTCAACACGCCCGTCGATGGGTCCGATCCGGCGTGGGGGCCGGTCCTGCCATAGCCGAAGCGGGGGGCGAAAGGGCCCGGATGCCGCTTTTTTTGAGCCCTCCGGCCCATGGCAGACGATGAAACTGCCTGCACAACTGCCTGCGAAACTGATTGCCGATTCGCCCTGCGCGAGGCACTCTGAAACAGACTGACCAAGGAGATCGCTGCCGTGAACCGCCAGATCATCACCACGCTGCTGCTCGCTTCCAGCCTTGCCCTGGCAGGCTGCGCGACCACGCCTGCGGAATTGCCGCCGCAGCCCACCGGCGCGCCGACTACGACCACGACCACACCCCCCGCCCCGCAGCCGATGGGTCCGGCGCCGGGCAGCCGCGCCGATTTCATGGCCTCGGTGCTGGGCGATACGATCCTGTTCGATACCGACCGCTATAACATCGACAGCGAAGATCAGGGCATCCTGCAGAGCCAGGCGCAGTGGCTGGGCCGTTATCCTGGCAAGAACGTAACGATCGAGGGCCATGCCGACGAACGCGGCACCCGTGATTATAACCTTGCGCTGGGCGAGCGCCGCGCCAATGCCGCAAAGAGCTATCTCGTCAGCGTGGGCATCGATGCTGCGCGCATCACCACGGTGAGCTATGGCAAAGAGCGTCCGGTTGCGCTCGGTTCGGACGAGGCAAGCTGGGCAAAGAACCGCCGTTCCGTGACAGTCACGGTCGAGTAAATCCGCGCCGGGAGCGGAGCAAGGAACAAACGTAGTGGCACGGCAGGGCAGATCGGCAGACTGGGGTTTTCCCCGCTGGCGCGGCTATGAAAGCACGCGTGAGGCCGCGCCTGTCCGGCTGTGCGACCGCGCGGGATGCGATGCCAAGGGCGAATGCCCAGCCCCCAAATCGCCCAACAGCCCCGAGCGCTGGTACTTTTGCCCCGCCCATGCAGCGGAATACAACGCCGGATGGAACTACTTCGAAGGGCTGGGCAAGGAAGAAGCCGAACTGCGCGAAAAGGCGGAGCGCGGCGAGGCTTCGGGCTATGCACAATCGGCCTATCAAAGCTGGGCCGGGCCGGGCGATGGCAGCCGCAGCCGCGACGAGATGCGCGCGCTCGAAGCCTTGGGGCTTGAAGTAGACGCCGATTTCGAGGCGGTACGCAAGGCGTGGCGCAGCCGTGCCAAGGAAGTCCATCCGGACGTGCGCCCGGGCGACGCCGAGGCTGCCGCCGAGTTCCTGAAACTGCAAACTGCCTATGAAGTGCTGCGCGCCGCCGAGGAACGGCGCGAGTGGAAGGGTTCAGACGGGGGCTGAGCCTGCGTCGATTTCTGCATCCAGAAGCGCAGGGATGGCGGAATCGTCAAACCCCTTGGCCGCCCAGCGCGCTTCGACTGCGCGCAGGATGCGGGCAACTTCGGGCCCGGCGCTGATGCCGCGCGCCACGATCATGCCGCCCTTCAGGGGGAACTGCGGAACATCCCAGCCTGCAAGCGGTGCCGGGCTGGCTCCGGCGATCAGCAAGCGGTCCACTGCGGCGGCGCGGCCCACTTTGTAGGCCAGCGGGCGCGCGGGTTCCTCTGGCGCAGACCGGGCTGCCAACAGCACAAGGTGCTTGCGCTGCGCGATGGAGAGCCGCAGCCGCGCGCCGACCAGTTCGGCCATGGCAGGATCGGCGGGGAGCAGCGCGGCAAAGCGGCGCAGAGCTTCGGGCGCCGCGCCATGCGCGTGTTCGGCCTCGATCAGCGGGGGCAGCGCAGCAGGGTCTGCCTCGGGCAGGATCACCGCAAGCACGCCGAGCTGCGCCATGCGCGCCGCCGTGGGCGCGGGATCGGGCAGCGCGAGGAGCAGCAGCAGCTCGCTGGCAATGCGTTCGCGCGAAAGGCCTTTGAGGCCGGGGGCAAGCGCAGCGCAGGCCGCTTCAGCAGCCGGATCGGCGGGCAGCGAGCCGAACCGGGCCTGAAAGCGGAAATAGCGCAGGATGCGCAAGTAATCCTCGCGGATGCGAGCCTCGGCCTCTCCGATAAAGCGCAGGCGGCGGGCGGCCAGATCGGTCATGCCGCCGAAATAGTCGTGCACGCGAAGATCGCGCGGATCGGCATAAAGCGCGTTGATGGTGAAATCGCGGCGCGCGGCGTCTTCTTGCCAGCTTTGCGAAAACGCCACGGTGGCATGGCGGCCATCGGTGGAAACATCGCGGCGCAAGGTGGTGATTTCCACCGGGCCGCCCGCAGTGAGCGCAGTGATGGTGCCGTGGGCAAGGCCGGTGGGCACGCTGCGAATGCCAGCGGCGCTGAGCCGTTCGATCACCACCGGCGGCTCCAGCAGAGTCGCCATGTCGATATCCTTCACCGCGATGCCCAGCAGCGTATCGCGCACCGCGCCGCCGACATAGCGGACAAGACCTTCGCCCTGCGGATCGAGCGCGGCGACGAGTGCGGCAAGGTCTTCGCGCCGGGTCCACGCGGCCTCCGGCAGGCGCGCCTCAGCCATGCCAGCGCATCCGCTGCGCCAGATTGGCGATGATCCCGGCGGTGACACCCCAGATGCGGTGCTCGTTCCACTGGATATCGATGTAGCTGCCACGCCGGCCGGCCCATTCACTTTCCCGCCGGACATGGTTTTCGGTATCGAGCACGAAGGCCAGCGGCGGTTCGAACCAAGCCGCGACTTCGGCGGGATTGGGCAGGAGCGGCAGGTCTGGCGGCACCATCGCGAGGACGGGGGTGATGTCGTAACCGGTTCCGGTGCGGTACTGGTCGGTCGCGCCGATCACGTCGACCAGGGCCGGGTCGATGCCAAGTTCCTCGTGCGCCTCGCGCAGCGCCGCCGCGATCGGGGTCTCGCCGGGATCGAGCTTGCCGCCGGGGAAGGCCGCCTGCCCGGGGTGCGCGCGCATGTGCGAAGGGCGGTGGATGAGGAGAACGCCCGGCCCATCCGGGTGATCGGGCCGGTCGGTGACCGCGATCAGCACGGCGGCGGGGCGCAGCGGCGTGTCCGGCAGCGGGCGCCAGTCTTCATACGCGGGCGGCACC
>JAIXYF010000465.1 GCA_027490345.1 Novosphingobium sp. | reverse complement strand
GGGCGAAGTTCGAGCGGGCGGAGATCGGCGCGGCGGAATTCGATACGCTCTTTGCAGCGGAAGCCGCCGCGCAGGGGCATGAGCTGGCGGGCGCGGACGTGCTTGCGGTGCTGGCAGGCACAGTGCGCCCGGCGATGGTGCGCGCGCTCGATCAGCTGAAGGCCGCCGGATACCGCATCGCCTGCATCACCAACAACGTGCCCACCGGGCCCCAAGGACTTGTGGGCGCAGGTCTGGCGCGCAGCCATGACCGCAGCGACGCGCTGGAGCAGATCTTCGCGCGGTTCGAACATGTGATCGAAAGCAGCAAGGCGGGCGTGCGCAAGCCTGATCCGCGCATCTATTTGATGATGTGTGAAAAACTGAGGCTGGAACCGGCGCAGTGCGTCTACCTCGATGACCTTGGCGTGAACTGCAAACCGGCGGCGCAGCTGGGCATGGCGGCCATCAAGGTGACCGGGGAGGCCCAGGCGCTGGCCGATCTCGCGGCGCTGGTGGGCCTCGCTCTGGGGTGACAAGCGGCGCTCAGGCGCTAGAGAGACGCAAACAGCCAAGGGATCCAGACTCGCATGGCCAGAAAAGTTTATCCCGATGCCACCGCCGCGCTCGATGGGCTGCTGCGCGATGGTCTGCTGGTCGCCTGCGGGGGCTTTGGCCTGTGCGGCATTCCTGAGCGCCTGATCGATGCCGTGCGCGAATCCGGGGTGAAGGACCTGACCTTTGCCAGCAACAACGCCGGGATCGACAACGAAGGCATCGGCAAGCTGCTGCGTACACGGCAGGTGAAGAAGATGATCGCCAGCTATGTGGGCGAGAACAAGGAATTCGAGCGCCAGTATCTGGCGGGCGAACTCGAAGTGGAATTCTGCCCGCAGGGCACACTGGCCGAGCGGATGCGCGCAGGCGGCGCGGGCATTCCGGGCTTCTACACCAAGACCGGCGTTGGCACGCTGGTGGCCAAGGGCAAGGAAGTGAAGTCCTTCCATGGTCAGGACTACATCCTTGAGGAAGGCATCTTCGCCGATCTCGCGCTGGTGAAGGCGTGGAAGGCCGACGAGACGGGCAACGTCGTGTTCCGCAAGACCGCGCGCAATTTCAACGTGCCCGCCGCCACCTGCGGCAAGGTCTGCGTGGTCGAGGTGGAGGAGATTGTCCCCACCGGCAGCCTCGATCCCGACGGCATTCACCTGCCGGGCGTCTATGTGCAGCGCCTGATCGTGGGTTCGCCGTATGACAAGAAGATCGAGTTTCGCACCACTCGCAGCACGGATATGGGCTGATGACCAAGCATGATGGACTGACCACCGGCTGGACCCGCGACCAGATGGCCGCCCGCGCCGCGCACGAATTGCAGGACGGTTTCTATGTGAACCTCGGCATCGGTATCCCCACGCTGGTGGCGAACCATATCCCCGAGGGGATGATGGTGACGCTCCAGAGCGAGAACGGGATGCTGGGCATTGGCCCCTTCCCGCTGGAGGGCCAGGAGGACGCCGACCTCATCAACGCCGGCAAGCAGACGATCAGCGAACTGCCGCAGACCGCCTATTTCGATAGCGCGGCCAGCTTTGCCATGATCCGCGGCGGGCATATCGACCTTACCGTGCTGGGCGCGATGGAAGTGGCCGAAAACGGCGACATCGCCAACTGGATGGTGCCCGGCAAGATGATCAAGGGCATGGGCGGCGCGATGGACCTTGTCGCGGGCGTCAAGAAGATCATCGTGGTGATGGAGCACTGCGCCAAGGACGGCAGCCCCAAGTTCATCCCCGCCTGCACCCTGCCGCTGACCGGCAAGGGCGTGGTCGACATGGTGATCACCGATCTGGCGGTGTTTGCGCGCGCCGATCACGCCTCGCCCTTTCGCCTGATCGAACTGGCGCCGGGTGTGAGCGCTCAGGACCTGCGCGCCAAGACCACCGCGCATTACGTGGAGTAGCCCCGTGGCCTATACCCTCATCACCGCGAACCGGAACTATTCCAGCTGGTCGCTGCGCCCGTGGGTGCTGATGAAGGGGCTGGGCATTCCTTTTGATGACCGGATCGAGCCCTTCACCAAGCCTTCGAACTACGAAGAGTTCCGCGCGTTCTCGCCCACGGGGCAGGTGCCGGTGCTGCTCGATGGGGAAACCAAGGTGTGGGATTCGCTCGGCATCGCGCTCTATCTGGCGGACCGGCATGCAGGCGTCTGGCCGGCCGATCCTGCAGCGCGGGCCTTTGCCCAATGCGCCGTGACGGAAATGCACGGCGGCTTTTCGGCCTTGCGCAATGATTGCACGATGAACGTCGGCGTGCGGGTCCAGCCGCGCCCGATGCGCCCCGCGCTGGTGCGCGATGTGGCGCGCGTGCGCGAGATCTTCGAGGAAGGCCTTGCGCGCTTTGGCGGCCCTTGGCTGGCAGGCGATGCCTTCACGGTGCTCGATGCGTTCTTTGCACCAGTGGCCTTTCGCATCCGCACGTATGGCCTTGATGTCGGCAAGGGGCAGGCCTGGGTTGACCACATGATCGCGCATCCCGCCATGCAGGCATGGGAAGCAGCGGCGCTGGCCGAGACCTGGCGCGAGGCGGGCCACGAGGAAGAACTGGCCGCAGCGGGCGAAATCGTGGCGGATTACCGCAAGGCTTAGGGCTTCTCGTCGGCCTTCTGGCGCGCGTTGAGATCAGCCCAGAGGCCTTCGGTGCCCGCTTCCACCGCATGGTTCACATATTGCGAGGCCGCCAGCCAGCCCTTGAACGGGCGCAGGGTGGCAACGCAGCCCAGCACGAGGATCGGCACAGAGGTGAACACGTGGACCCACCACGGCGGATCGAACTTCACTTGCACATAGACGACCACGAACACCAGCGGGAACGCGGTGATGCACAGCGCAAAGAACGCCGGGCCATCGTCGGTCTGCGCATAGCTGAAATCGAGACCGCAGTGGTCACAGGTCTTCGCCAGCTTGAGCCAGCCGCCGAACATGTGCCCTTCGCCGCAGCGCGGGCACTTGCCGTACCAGCCGCAACGGAGGATCCACGCGAGCTTCGGATTGGAAATCAAGGCCATGGGAGAGGCGATAGACCCCGGCGCCCCTGCCAGCAACCGCTCAATGATCCGCCGCAGCCGCCATCTGCGGGGCCGCTGCCGGGGCAGACTTCCCGGCCTTTACGAAGAACAGCACCGGAATCGACGCCCAGCACAGCAGCCCCATCAGATAGAAATCGTTGAGATAGCCGACCATCGCCGCCTGCCGGTTGACCATGCCATCAACCACCCGCATCCCCGCCTCGGACATGCCGCCATAGGCCGTGATCCGGTCCAGATCGAACGGCACGCTCATCCGCGTGATCTGCGCGCCCATCTCGGCATGGTTCACCTGCATGCTGCGCGCCAGCATGAATGTGCACACCGCAATCCCGATCGAAGCACCGATCGAGCGCATCAGATTGTTGAGCCCGGCCGCATCGGTGCGCAGTTCGGGCGGCAGCGTGGCAAAGGCGATGAGGTTGATCGGCATGATCGTGAAGCTGATGCCCACCCCTTGAATGAGGCCGGTGATGAAAATCGGCGCCATCGGCATATCAGGCGACCATCCCGACATCAGCCACAGCGACCAGCCCGAAAGCCCCATGCCGATGGTGAGCGCAATGCGCGGATCCATTTTCGTGATCCAGCGCCCCAGCAGCGTGATCGTGGCCAGCAGGCCCAGCCCGCGCGGCGCGAGCAGCCAGCCGGCATCGACCGCCGGATAGCCATAGATCCCCTGAAGCAGCCCCGGCAGCAGCGCCAGCACCGCCATCATCACGCAGCCGATCAGAAACATGAAGACCAGGCTGGCGACGAAATTGGCATCGGCAAACAGCCGCCCCGGAAACAGCGGGCGTTCGGTGGTGAAGAGGTGGACCACGGCCATCCACGCCGAACAGGCCCAGATCACCGCATAGGTCACCACTTCAGGGCTGCTGAACCAATCCTGCGAAGGGCCGCGATCAAGCATGAGCTGGAACGAGGAGAGCGCAAGGGCAACGAGCAGCCAGCCGGTCATGTCGATCGGGCGCCGGATGGCATCGCCGCGCGGCAGCAGCCACCACAGCACAAAGCCCGCGGCGAGACCAATGGGCACATTGATGAAGAACACCCAGCGCCACGAATAGCTTTCGGTGATGTAGCCGCCCAGCAGCGGCCCTGCGATGGGCCCCAGCATCACCCCTTGGGTAAACAGCGCCATCATCCTCGGCCGCTCCTCAGCAGAGCTGGCATTGAGCATCACGGTCTGCGCGAACGGCGCAAGAAACGCCCCGCCCACGCCCTGAATCACGCGGAAAGCGACCATCTGTTCCAGGCTTTGCGCCAGCCCGCACAAGATCGAAGCCGCCGTGAAAGCGGCGACTGAAAGCGTGAACACGGCGCGAATGCCGAAGCGGTCCACCAGCCAGCCGCCCAAGGGCAGCGCCACGGCAGAAGCCAGCACATAGCTCGTCAGCACCCAGCTGATCGTTTCCTGCGTGGCCGAAAGCGAGGCTTGCATATGCGGCAGCGCGACATTGGCGATGGTGGTATCCAGCACCTGCATGATCATCGCGGCCATCACCGCAGTGAACAGCAGCGGCCTGTGTTTTACCACCATGGCCGCTGGCTGGCCGGGATTATTTGCTCCCGACATGGACCGTCACGTTCGCGCTCAGGCCAGCGATCAGCGGCCTGTCGTCAGCCTGATTGCCCCCAGCCTGATTGGCCCCGCTTGCGCTATCAAGGGCAATGCGCACCGGCACGCGCTGCGTCACTTTCACCCAGTTGCCCGTGGCATTCTGCGCCGGAAGCACCGAAAATTCGGATCCGGTGCCCGCGCCAATGCTGTCGACATGGCCCTTGAGCCTGAGCCCTGGATAGGCATCCAGCGTCACTTCGGCAGGCTGGCCGGAACGCATGCGCGCCAGATCGGTTTCCTTGAAGTTCGCTTCCACGCGCGCCCCGCCCGCGCGCACAATCGAAAGCATCGGCACACCGGCAAACACCATCTGGCCGATCTGCAGGCGGTTTACTTGCGTGACCCGGCCCGCCACCGGCGCGCGGACCACGGTGCGCGCCATATCGAGCGCGGCCTTGGCGCGAAGCGCCTGCGCGGCGGCGACTTGCGGATTGAGCCCAGGCACTTGCGCACCCGTGGCCAGCTGCGCGCGGGCCTTTGCCACTTCGGCACCAACGGCGGCAAGCCGATCCCGCGCGGCGGCGACGGCGTGCTGCGCCTCGTCCATCCGCGCCCGGGTGTTGAAACCCCGGTCCTGCAGCGCCTTTTCGCGCGCATATTGCGCCTCAGCCAGCGCCAGATCATCGCGCACGCCGGCAATATTGGCCGCGTTGGCGCCGATATCGGCGGACAGTGCCGTCACATTGGCCTGCGCCGCAGCAATCTGCGCGTCGGCTTGGCGGATCGCCACTTCGAACGCGGCCGGATCAATGCGGAACAGCACATCGCCCGCCTTGACCTGCTGGTTCTCGCGCACATTCACCGCCACGACGAGGCCGTTCACTTCGCCGCCGATGGAGACGATGTCCTGCTTTATATAGGCATTGTCAGTCGAAACCTCGCCCGGGCTGCCGAACCACCACAGCAGCGTACCGCCCACAACCAGCGCCGGAACGAGCAGCAGGACGACGAGCCGCAGCAGCTTGGCGCGCGCGGCCTTGCGCGGCGCGGCGGCGGAGGCATCGGCGGCTGCGGGCTTGAAGGGATCCGCCTCAGCCATGCGCCAGTGCTCCTTCCGCAATGGCTCGTTCCGGCGGCGTTTCCTCAAGCAGATTGGCGCGCACGCGTTCGAGCAGGGCCAGCAGCAAGGCGCTTTCGGCAGGCGCAAAGCCGTGCAGCGCTTCGTCAAACACCTCGGTCGCGCAGGTGAACAGTTCATCGAGCAGCGGAATGGCTGCATCGGTGAGGAACAGGCGCCAGGCGCGGCGATCATGGGGATCGGCCTGGCGCTCGACCATCCCGGCCTTCTCCAGCCGATCGATCATCCGGCCGGCCGTGATCGCTTCCACTTCCAGCCACTGCGCCAGCGCGCCCTGATTGACCCCGGGCGTGCGACGCAGCGCGGCCAGCATGCGCCACTGCGGCCCGGTGACGCCAAATCGGCGGCTGACGACATCGAAACGCTTGCGCAGGAGACGGCTGACGTCGGAGGTGAGGAACGCGATGTTGTTTTGCATGCCCTGATGATAATAACTATGCTTATTATAGTCAACGCTAGCAAAAGCCGCGACCTGAAGGGGCAATCCGGCGCGCTGCGTTCCCTTCGACAAGACGGTCCATGCTCGCTAAACATTTCGCGAGGGAGAAAGATGAATGAGCGGAGGAGTGCTGGAAAGCGGTCCGGGCGGAAGGGGGGCCAGTTTGCCTTCGCGCGTGGTGAAGCGGGCGCTGCTCGGTTTCTATCGGATGCAGGGCTGGAAAGCGGTGGGCACACCGCCGCCGGGCGGGCGCTATGTGATCATCGCGGCGCCGCACACTTCGAACTGGGATTTCGTCTATTTTCTTGGGCTGGTAAACGAGCTGGGGATCGATGCTCATTTCATGGCCAAAGACAGTCTGTTTCGCTGGCCGATGGGCGGTTTCATGCGCGACATGGGCGGCATTTCGATCAATCGTTCGGCGCGGCACAATGTGGTCGATGCCATGATCGCCGAATTTGCCCGGCGGGACCGGTTTGCCCTGACCATTGCCCCCGAGGGCACGCGCAGCGCAGTAGCCCAGTGGCGCACGGGCTTCTATCATATTGCCGTTGGTGCACAGGTGCCGCTGGTGATCGGGATGATGGATTATGGCCGCAAGATCGGCGGGCTTGGCCCCGCGATCATGCCGACGGGCGATTACAAAGCCGATATGCAGCAGGTGGCCGAAATTTATCAGAGCGTGACACCCAAACACCCGGAGCGCGGGATCAAGGACTTTGCGAGGATGTTTGATGCTTGAAGGCCTACCAGAAGCGATGCTGATCAACGCACTGGCGCTGGCTGTGATGATGGCGCTGCTGGCGCGGGCTGCGGCGCGGATCGGCGATGTCAGCTTTATCGATGCGGTGTGGGGCGCGGCCATGGCGGTGCTGGCGGTTTCTGCCTGGATGCAGGCGGCGGAAAAGGGCCCGCGTGCCACTCTGATCGCGGCAATGGCGCTGATCTGGGGCGCACGGCTGGGCTGGCATCTCTACACCCGCTGGCGCGCGCATGGCGAAGATGTGCGCTATGCCCGGATGCTGGGCAAGGCGCGCAAGGCGGGCCGCTATGGCGCGGCTGCGGCGCAAGTGTTCGCGGTGCAGGCGGTGCTGCTTTATGTCACCTGCCTCCCCGCACAAGTGGGCGTGCTGGCCAGCGGCAATGCCGCCATCGGGCCACTGGCCATGGCTGGCGCAGCGCTCTGGCTGCTGGGCTTCGGCTTTGAAACCATCGGCGATGCGCAGCTCACCCGTTTCCGTGCCGATCCTGCCAGCAAGGGCAAGGTTTTGAATACCGGCCTGTGGCGCTATACCCGTCACCCCAACTATTTCGGCGATGCCTGCGTGTGGTGGGGCATCTGGCTGGCAGCGGCGGAGGCCGGACCGACAGTCGCTCTGGCATCGCTGGCCGGGCCGTTGTTCCTCACATTCACGCTCACCCGCTGGTCGGGCAAGCCGCTGTTGGAGAAGGGCCTTGTCCAGCGGCGGCCAGATTATGCCGAATATGTGCGCCGCACCTCGGGCTTCATTCCCTGGCCGCCGAAACGGTAACGCGCGGCTCCATTGGCACAGCAAGGCGCGGGGCACTGCGCAGCAGTGCCTCCAGCGCTTCGATATCGAGCGGCCCGGTCAGCGCGTCGTGCCCGGCCGTGAACACGGTGAACCCATCGCCGCCCATTGCCAGGAAGGCGTTCATCGTCACGCGGTAGGTGGCGGCGGGATCGAGCCGCTTGCCGCCCAGCGTGATCGAAATGACCCGGCTGCCCACAGGCTGGCGGCGATCGATACGATAAGCAAACCCGGCTGATGGGGCGAGCGCCTGATCCGGTCCGACATCATCGAAGCCCTGTTCCAGCACCGCCTTGATTTCAGCGCCGGTCATGGTTTGCGTGATCAGCGCGCCGCCAAAGGGCTGCGCCAGATAGATATCGCCGAATGTGACCGTACCATCGCTGGCAGGCACTAGCGCGGCGCGAATGCCGAACGGGTTCATCAGCGCCATCTGCGCGCCGACCGAACGCGTGGCGAAAAGCTGCGCATCGGCGATCAGATTGCCCAGCGGCCCGCCCATGCCGCCTTCACCCCGCGCAGCTGGCCCTGCCAGCTTGCCCACAGGCCGCGTGGCAAAGACCTCGGCCGCATCGACATAACGCTGGACATAGGCCGCAATATCGCCGCGCGGTGTGTATTGCGGCACCAGCGCGGAACGCACGACCGGCCCCCGGGCCGATGTGAAGGGCTGCGATTGCACGATCAGATTGCGCGCGCGGCGCGCCGTGACGCGGTGGAGCGCCGGATCGATGGTCAAGGTGATCTCGGTCAGTTCCTTGCCATATTGCCCCGCGCTGGTGAGCAGCACCGGGCGAGCCGGATCGGCGGTGGGCAGCTCGCACACATAATCGGCGTGGGTGTGGCCCGAAACGACCAGATCGACGGCGCCGCTGATTTCGGGCGCAAGCCGGCCCAGGATCGGCAGGATTTCCCCATCGAAGCCCGTGCAGCCATTGGGATCGGGCAGACCCGCCGCGCGGCCGCCCTGATGGATCAGCACGATCACCGCATCGGCGCCTTGCGCCTTTAGCCGGGGCACTTCGGCGTTGATCGTGTCCGCCTCGTCGGCAAAAGTCAGATCAGCGATCCCGGCGGGATTGACCAGCGTGGGCGTGCCTTTCAGCGTCAGCCCGATCACGCCGACTTTCACTTGCCGCACCCCGGTGCCGAACGTGCGGATTGCGCTGGCGGGAAACAGCGGCGCGCCTGCCGCCGTGCGCGTGCTGGCCGCCAGATACTGAAACCGCGCGCCGCCAAAGCGTTCAAGCTGGCACGGTTCGCGCAAGGTCAGCTTCTCGCACCCGCCCGCCTGCATCCGCAGCAGTTCGCGCGTGCCCCGGTCGAATTCGTGGTTCCCCACCGCCGCATAATCGAGGCCGATGCGGCTGAGCACTTCGACAGCAGGTTCATCGAGAAACAGCGAGGATGCCAGCGGCGAGGCGCTGATCATGTCACCCGCCGCCACAGTCAGCGTATGGGCATGGCGCGCGCGCAATGCATCGAGCGCGCTGGCCAACCAGGCCGCGCCGCCTGCGGGGACTTGCGCAGTGCTGCCCTGCCCATCGGGCATGCCCACGCTCTGGCGCGGCGGTTCGAGATGGCCATGGAAATCATTGAGCGCGAGGACCGCCACTTCGACCGGCGCGACCGGAGCAAGAGCCGAGCCAAGTTCGGTGCTCCCGCCCCTGCCCCCACGCGGCGCGGCGCAACCCGAAAGCAGGGCCGCAAGGGCCAGTACCCCGGCGATCACCCGGCGCTTCCGGGCAAAACCTGCAATCATCTTGTCCGCTCCTCATCCAGGTTCATGCCGGACTCGATCAATTGCGGCCAGCTCGATTGAAACCGCCGCGACCAGTCCCTAGAATGGCAGATAAGCCGTTCCGGCGACAGGACCATTGCATGCCACGCCAGCAGACAGATATCGCAGCCGGACAGGCGCGCCTTGTGGAAGTGGCCTGCGCGCTGATCGAGGAACGCGGCGGCCAGGCACTGACCATGCCGGAAGTCGCCATGCGCGCGGGGATGTCTCCAGCGCAAGTGCTGCGCTATTTCGAGAGCCGCGAAGCGCTGCTGGAGGCGATCGGGGAATACTGGTTCCGCCCCAAGGTCGCGATCATGGAAGACGTGGTCGCCAGCGAACTGCCTGCCCGGCGCAAGATGTATGAATTCTTCGCGCGCCGCTTCGTGATCATGCGCGATGCCTACCGCGCCGATCCGGTAGCACATGAAATGTATGTCGAGCTTGGCAACGAATATTTCGAACAAGTGCGCAGCTATGTCGACCTTGCCGATCACTATCTCAGCATGATCATTGCCGAAGCCATGGGCGAAGGGCATTTCGCCGGGCTGGAGATCGACCAGACGCTGAGCCTTATCAACCAGATGGTCCAGCCTTATTGCAACATCGGCCTAATGAGCCGGATGATGGACCGGCTGACCGAAGAGAAACTGGCGCGGATCATCGACGCGATCTTCGATGGGCTTTCAGCGCAGGATCGCGGGGCAAGAGGCGTGACCGGGCTGCGCGCGGCCTAGCGCGGTCACGCCGCGCACCAGTCTCCCCGCCGACCCTGCCAGTGTTCGGCCAGCCCCTCTGCCTCCAGCACCGCGCCCAGACTACGCCCGCCGCGCAGCACCACCCGCAGCGCGCGGCCATAGCGATCCGTCTCCCGCTCGCCCGTCGCCAGCGTGAACGGTCCGGCATTGAGCAGAGCCACCAGCCGCCGCGTGGCCGCGGCCGCCAGCCGCGCCTCATGCGCGCAAGATGGGCTGGACAGTTCGGGGGCGTTGATATCGGCGATGCGGATCTTCAGCCCGCGATACCAGAAGGTATCGCCATCCACCACGCAGCTCACCCGGATCGGCCCCTCGCACAAACCGAACGATGCCGCCTCCCGGTCTGCGCCAAAGGCGTGGCGCGCCGCATCCGTAGCATGGGTGGGCGCAGCGGCAGCAACCAGACCACCGGCGAGAACCGCAAGGAGTGCGGCGGCGAAAGCGGCGCACTGCCGCTGAAGTAGGGGTGTTTGCATGCGACCATCTTGGCAGGTTTCATGGTTTGTTCCTTTCCAAAAAATACCTATGGTGCAATGACTTAGGCTGCATACTGAGGGATTTTTGCGGCAAACGCCCCGCCAGGCAGAAGGCAAGCCGCAGAACGCGCGTTGCCCGAGGCGTTCACCCGCTGCCAGAATCGACGATCAGGTTGGCGATTCCTTAACCACGCATCCGCCATGCAACGGATGATCGTGTGAAACCGACGGAGCATCTCACCGTGTCTGACCTGTTTGCCTATATCCGCTGGCGCATTTTCATCGGTCTGGCGATGCTGCTGCTGAGCGGTCTGATCCTGAGCGTTACCGGCATCGGCATGAGAACGGGATATTCCAAGGCCTCGGACGCCGAGATCGAGGAAGCCCGCCAGCGCCACCAGCAGTACGAGGCCGAGCGGGAAATACGCCGCGCCCGGCAGACCGATGGTTACGACCCTTCGAACCCTGCGCTCGTTCGCGACGGGTATTCGTCAAGCTACGATTCGGCCCCGGCAGAACCCTATCCGATCGATCCCAGCCAATAATCTGCCGGGATCGCGAACGACCATAAGGTCAGCGAGTCGGCACCGGCACCTCGCCGCTGTAATCATAGAAGCCGCGGCCCGATTTGCGACCGAGCCAGCCCGCTTCGACATACTTCTGCAGCAGCGGCGCAGGGCGGTACTTCGGATCGCCGGTTGAGGCGAGGTAGATCTTCATGATCTCCAGCAGCGTATCGAGCCCGATGAAATCGGCCAGTTCGAGCGGCCCCATCGGGTGATTGAGGCCCAGCTTCACGCCCTTGTCGATATCCTGGATCGAGCCGGTGCCGCTGCCCAGCACGAACGCCGCTTCATTGATGAAGGGCACGAAGATGCGGTTGACGATGAAGCCCGGCTCATCCTGCGACAGCACGATTTCCTTGCCGATGTCGGCCACGAAACCGCGCACTGCCTCGATCGTGGAAACCGAGGTGGCAAGGCCGGGGATGACTTCCACCAGCTTCATGAGCGGCACGGGATTGAAGAAGTGGATGCCGATGAAGCGAGCGGCATCGGGCGAGGAGACCGCCATCCGCGTGATCGGGATCGACGAAGTGTTCGTCGCCATGATCGCGTGAGCGCCAAGGTGCTTGCCTGCCGCTTCGAAGATCTTGTGCTTGATGTCTTCCCGCTCGGTCGCCGCCTCGATCACGAGATCGGCCTCACCCAGCCGGGCGTAATCGCCTACCGGGGTAATGCGCGAAACAGTGGCGATGGCGTCCTCTGCAGGGATCTTCCCGCGTTCTGCCAGCTTCATCAGGCCCTTTTCGATCTTCGCGCGCGCGGCTTCGGCCAGTGCGAGCGAAACATCAGAGAGCAGCACTGTCTTGCCCGAAGCGGCTGCGACCTGGGCAATGCCGGAACCCATCTGCCCGGCACCGATGACTGCGATTGTCTGCATGAGTTGTATCCCGCCTGATTGCACGTTTGCGCGCTGCCTAATGGGGATCGGGCCGCGAGGGAAGCAGCCAAATTGAGAGGTGGTTCAGCGCGAGGCGCCGGGCACCCACAGCGGGTCTTTGCCCGCGTTGACCGCGCGGGCGAGCACGAACAGATAATCCGAAAGCCGGTTGAGATAGGCCAGCGCGGCCGGGTTCACCGGCTCTGCCGCGGCCAGCGCGGTGGCAGCGCGTTCAGCGCGGCGAGCGATGGCGCGGGCAAGGTGGACGCGGGCGGCGCCTTCGCTGCCGCCGGGCAGGATGAAGCTGGTCAGAGGCGGCAGGGCGGCATTCAGCGTGTCAATCTCCGCCTCCAGCCGGTCGGGCTGAGCAGCCACGATCCGCAGCACCATTTCGGATGGGGTGAAATCCGCACCGCCAATATCGCCCAGTGGCGTTGCCAGATCGGCACCGAGATCGAACAGATCGTTCTGGATGCGGTGCAGCACCGCGCTCCGATCTGCCTCCAGCGCCAGCGCGGCAAAGCCTACTGCGCTGTTGAGCTCGTCCACTTCGCCAATAGCTTCGAGCCGCAAGTCATGCTTGGCGCGGCGCGAGCCATCGACAAGGCCCGTGGTGCCATCATCGCCGGTGCGCGTGTAGATCTTGTTGAGCTTGACCACGGATCAGCAGCGCGCCTTAGCGGCCGCCCTGCGTGAACAGCAGAAGGACCACCACCGCCGCGACGGCAAGGCCCTGATACTTGATGCGGTTGAACATCATCTTGTTCTGCAGCAGCTGCATTTCCGTGGCGCGGGTGCCATCGCCGTCCAGCTCCGCTTTGGTGCTGTTGAGGAAGGCGCCAATGCCACGAATCAGCGACCAGGCTGTCAGACCCATCAAGATGAGGATCACCGGTACAAAGAACATTATCATGGCAAGAGGTCTAGGCTCTCATCGAGCGAAACACCAGTGTCAAAGCGGGTATGGCGCAGCGCATAGGCTAGCGCGCGGCCATCCTCTCCTGCACGGCGGCGATCGGCCAGCGAAGGCGCATCGCGGCGCTTGGCCAGCTTGCGGCCATCGGCCCCGGCCAGCAGCCCATGATGGTGCCAGCGCGGTTCAGGCAGGCCCAGCAGCACTTGCAGCAAGCGGTGGATGTGCGTGGCGGCAAACAGATCGGCCCCGCGCGTCACCACGGTCACGCCGTCTGCAGCATCATCGAGCGTGGCGGCAAGGTGATAGCTGGCAGGTGCATCGCGGCGCCAGATCACCACATCGCCCAGCATGGCGGGCCGCGCGGCTTGCGGGCCGCGCCGCTCGTCAAACCACGTCAGCGAACCGCACAGTTCGGCGGCCTGCTCCACATCCAGTCGCCAAACCGGATCGGCCGAAGCGAGCGGCGGATTGCGCAGGCACGTGCCGGGATAGATCGGCCCGTCCGGCCCCTGCAGCGTGGCGGCCGCCGCCACTTCGGCGCGGGTGCAGCGGCAGGGATAAAGCAGGCCCATCGCGCGCAAGTTTTGCGCGGCCTCGCGGTAGCTGGTGAGGCGCGTTGACTGGGCGGGGACTTCCTCGAACGTCAGGCCGAGCCATTCGAGATCAGCGCGGAATTCATCCGCGAGCTCAGCCCGGCTACGCATGCCGTCGATATCCTCGATCCGCAGCAGGAACCGCCCGCCATCCTGCATGGCACGATCATGCGCGACGATTGCGGCATAGGCATGGCCCAGATGCAGCGAACCGTTGGGGCTGGGGGCAAAACGAGTGGTAAGCGGAGCGGGCATAAGGGTTCCATAGCCCCCTGACCGCAAAAACAAAAACGGCTGCCTTAACGGGTAAGGCAGCCGTTTTTCGGGGATCGCCCGTTCATCGGGGCCAGCTCAGACGAGCGTGGCGCTGAAGAACATGCTGCTGATGCCAGCAGCCAGAACAAGCGAGACGATCGCGGAAGTGTAGTTACGCATAATGTCCTCCTGGTTTGCACTCTTTCAGGGGACCTCTCCCGTTCTTCGCGCGCCGGCAGGGTGGTGGATTGCAGGACAGCGTTTGGAACGAGGCTGCAAATAGGCTTTCCCAATCCTGCTGCAAGTGCGAACAAGGCAAGTGCGCTTGCATTCCTTGCAATCAGTGCGAAATCGAGATTGATTGACTGAAAGATAAAGATTTTTTCGGAATATACCCTTTGGGGAAGCACGATTGTTTCAACAATATAGCATTTTCTATACCACGTGCACGCTGCGCAATCGCGGATTGTGGCTTTTTTTCCGCTCTGCTGGACAGGCAGCGCTCGCCCCATTATCCGCTTGCCATGAGCATCCAGCCTTCAGAATCGAGCCTTTCAGAGGCGGTCCTTCCAGAGTCGATCCTTATCGTCGACTTCGGCAGCCAGGTGACCCAGCTGATCGCGCGCCGCGTGCGCGAAGCCGGGGTCTATTCCGAAATCGCCCCCTTCACGCTGGCTGAAGCGGCGTTCCACCGGATGAAGCCCAAGGGCATCATCCTTTCCGGATCGCCCGCCAGCGTCCCAGCCGAAGGCAGCCCCCGTGCGCCGCAAGTGCTGTTTGACAGCGGCCTGCCGATCCTGGGCATCTGCTATGGCCAGCAAGTGATGAGCCAGCAGCTTGGCGGCGATGTGCAGCCCGGCGATGCGGGCGAATTTGGCCGCGCGTTCCTGACGGTGACCGAGCCTTGCGCATTGTTCGATGGCCTGTGGCAACCGGGCGAGCGGCATCAGGTGTGGATGAGCCACGGCGACAAGGTGACGCAATTCGCGCCGGGCTTCCGCATCGTGGCCGTGTCCGATGGCGCGCCGTTTGCGGTGATCGCGAACGAGGAAAAGCGGTACTATGGCACCCAGTTCCACCCCGAAGTGGTCCACACGCCCGATGGCGGCAAGCTGATCGCCAATTTCGTGCGCCACGTCTGCGGCTGCGCGGGCGATTGGACGATGGCAGAGTTCCGCAAGACCAAAATCGCCGAAATCCGCGCGGCTGTGGGGACAAGCCGCGTGATCTGCGGGCTTTCGGGCGGGGTCGATTCGGCCGTGGCGGCGGTGCTGATCCACGAAGCGATCGGCGATCAGCTGACCTGCGTGTTCGTCGATCACGGCCTGATGCGCATGGGCGAAGCCGAACAGGTCGTCAGTCTGTTTCGTGGACACTTCAACATCCCGCTGGTCCACAAGGATGTCTCGGCGCTGTTCCTTGGCGGGCTGGCCGGGGTGACTGACCCCGAGGCCAAGCGCAAGTTCATCGGCAAGACCTTCATCGACGTGTTCGAGGCCGAGGCCAAGCAAGTCGGCGGAGCAGACTTTCTGGCGCAAGGCACGCTCTATCCTGATGTGATCGAGAGCGTCTCGTTCACCGGCGGGCCTTCGGTCACGATCAAGAGCCACCACAATGTCGGCGGGCTGCCGGAACGCATGAACATGAAGCTGG
>JAIXYF010000111.1 GCA_027490345.1 Novosphingobium sp. | reverse complement strand
GCGCCCACCATGCAGGGCGCACGCCGGCGCCGCAGCGGTCAGGCATCAGGCGCACGGTGACATCCGTGACCCGCGCGTGAGAGCCGAGCTGGAATTGCAGCGGGCGATCCGAGCGTTCGCCGGGGTTTTCGGGATCGGTTTCGAACAGGCTGGTAAACAGCTGGCCCAGCAGCGTTTCGGCAGGCACACCAAAGCGTTCGCAAGCGGCGGGCGAGATATACGTAAGGTGGCCGGAAGCGTCGGTAGCCCAGAACCAGCCCGAATGGCCGCGCTCGATATCCTCGAACACCGCCAGCCGATGTGCCGCATCCGGGCCGGAGACCGGCGGATGCGCAGGGCGCGAGCCTTGCCAGGGTCTGAGCAGATTCTTCACTGTCCGAGCCGCGTCTGTTGGAGAAAAGGACCGTTTCGGATGCCACCTTACGCGCCTGTTGGTTACCGTCATCCTAAGTAGCGTGTTAAGGGGCGCAATGCCCGCTGCTTTCTCGCCCATCTCCCCATCCCTCACCCTCCCCGCCCCGCCCGATCTGCCCGCATCGGAAGTCTTTGCGCTGATCGCCGCGCTTGATCCGGCAGGCATTGCGGTGACGGCGCTGAGCGGCGCGCTGCTGGCGGCGCGGATGCGGCAGACGTTCGTGACCATGGCGTTCTTTGCGGTGGTAACCGGCGTGGGCGGCGGCACGGTGCGCGATCTGCTGATCGGGGCGCCGGTGTTCTGGGTGCACAATGCCTGGACCGCGCCGGTTTGCCTTGGCGCGGCGCTGATCGTGTGGTTCAGCCCGGCGCGGTGGTGGCAGGGCGAAGGGACCAAAGTGATCGAATGGGCCGATGCGGCCGGGCTTGGCGCCTATGCCGTGCTGGGCACTGCCAAGGCGCTGGCGCTGGGCGTGGCGCCCGTGCCCGCCGCGCTGATGGGCGTGATCACCGGCTGCGTGGGCGGCGTGATCCGCGATGTGATTGCAGGGCGGCCTTCGATCATCATGCGGCCCGAGCTTTACGTGACACCTGCCGCGCTGGCTGCGGCGATCAGCGCGGGCGGGCATATGGCGGGCTTCGCCAATGTGGTGGTGTGGCCCATGGCGGCGCTGGCCGGTTTCGGGTTAAGAGGGGCTGCTATCCACTGGCAGCTGCGACTGCCGGGCTATGGACCGCAGGACAAAGGGGACACCTGATGAAGCGCAAAGTGATACTGGCCGGGGCGCTGCTGACGGCAGCGGCAGGTGCGGCGGCAAGCGCGGCTGCGGATCAGGCAAGCCCTTATGGCCAGTGGCGCACGCCCGAGCGCGGCGGGCTGATCGAGGTGAGCCAGTGCGATGGCGGGCTGTGCGGCAAGATTTTGGGCGGTACGCCGGGCGCTTCTGTTCAGGACCAGCAGGATCGCAACAACAAGAACCCGGCGCTGCGCACGCGGCCCTTGCTGGGGATGTATATCTTCCGGGGGCTGAAACCGGCCGGCGGAAGCTGGAAGGGCTCGATCTATAATCCCAACGATGGCGGGACGTATGCGGCAACCGTGACGCTGAAATCGGCGGGGGAGATGACGGTGAAGGGCTGCCTGGTGTGGCCGCTGTGCAAGACGCAGGTTTGGGCGAAGGTGAAGTAGAAGAACTAGATACCCCTCCGACCTGCCTGCGGCACGCCGCCTCTCCATTTTCCCCTTCGACACGCTCAGGGGAAAATGGAGAGGAGCTGAAGCTTACGCCATCGTGACGACGACTTTGCCCACAGCCTTGCGATCGGCCAGCATGGCGATGGCTTCGCCGCCGCGTTCGAGGGGGAAGCGGGCTGAAACGCGGGGGTTGATCTTGCCCGCTTTCAGCAGTTCGAACAGTTCGGCGACATGCGCCGCGTTCTTCTCCGGCTCGCGCGCGGTGAAAGCACCCCAGAACACGCCGCAGACATCGCAGGATTTGAGCAGCGTGAGGTTGAGCGGCAGCTTGGCAATCCCGGCGGGGAAGCCGACCACGAGGAAGCGGCCTTCCCACGCAATGGCGCGCACGGCGGGTTCGGAATAATCACCGCCGACGATATCATAGACGATATCCGCGCCGTTTGGCCCGCAGGCGGCCTTGAACGCTTCGGCCAGTGCTTTGCTCTGGTCCTTGTCGAACGGAGGGCGGCCATAGATGACGACATCGTCTGCCCCAGCCTCCCGCGCGGCGGCGGCCTTTTCTTCGCTGGAAACGGCGGCAATGACGCGGGTGCCATAGGCCTTGCCCAGTTCGATGGCGGAAATGCCGACACCGCCCGCCGCGCCGAGGACGAGCATGGTTTCACCTGCCTTGATGTGGCCGCGATCCTTGAGGCCGTGGATCGTGGTGCCATAAGTCATCAGCAGCGAGGCGCCGGTTTCAAACGACACGCCATCGGGCAGCGGGAACATGCGCCCGGCATCGAGCGCGACCTTTTCGGCCAGCCCGCCATTGCCGCACATGCCAATCACGCGGTCTCCCACTTGCCACTGGGTGACGCCTTCGCCGACGCTTTCGACGATCCCTGAAAACTCGCCGCCCGGCGCATAAGGGCGCTGCGGCTTGAACTGGTACATATCGCGGATCATCAGCGTATCGGGGAAGTTGATCGCGCAGGCCTTGACCGCGACGACGACCTGGCCGGGGCCTGCGGTCGGCTCGGCCACATCATCGAGCGTAAGGGTTTCGGGGCCGCCGACGGCGTGGGTTCTTAGAGCTTTCATGCGTCTCTCCGATGCTTTTGTTAGCACCTTTGAGCCACGTTTTGGCGGGCTTGGGAAGCCCTATTTAAGCGGGTGGTTAAGCCGGGTGGACGAGGAAGGGGCGTTCGGCGCTGGCCTTGGCTTCGTAGGCGCTGATGGCATCGCCGCGGGCCATAGTGAGGCCCACTTCATCGAGGCCATTGAGCAGGCAGTGCTTGCGGAAGGCATCGATTTCGAAGCTGTAGCGATCCTGAAACGGTGTCGTCACGGTCTGCGCTTCAAGATCGATGTGCACGGCATCGGTCTGCGCAACGTCCATCAGGCGGTCGATCGCTTCCTGCGGCAGGACGACGGTGACGATGCCGTTCTTGAAGGCGTTGCCCGAGAAGATATCCGAGAACGACGGCGCGATGACGGCCTTGATGCCGAGATCGAGGATCGCCCATGCGGCGTGTTCGCGGCTGGAGCCGCAGCCGAAATTGTCACCCGCGATCAGGATCGGCGAGCCTTTGAACTCTGCGCTATCGAACAGGTTGTCAGGATCCTGCCGGAGCACGGCGAAGGCGCCCTTGCCCAACCCATCGCGGCTGATGGTTTTGAGCCATTCGGCGGAGATGATCACATCGGTGTCGATGTTCTTGCGGCCAAACGGGATGGCGCGGCCGGAAATGGTGCTGACAGGTTCCATGCCTTTCGCCTTAGCCGCAGCGGCGGGCACGGCGCAAGGCCGGGCTTGCAACCTGCCCGCCGCAGACAATCAATCCGTATCGATGGGATCGACGGGAGGCTTGGGCTTTGCTTTTTCCGCGCGTTCCTTGCGGCGCGAGGAATAGAGCAGCGCAGCGGCCAGCGCGGCGGAACCGATGGCGGCCCCCGCAATGGCCGCAGGGCCGGTCCAGCTGCTGCTGCTTTCCTTATCGGTCTTTTTCGTCACACACGTGCTCCTTGATCCCGCCCGCAATGCTGAGGTGGCCCCGGGCGCACGAGATTGCAAGCGGGCGGGAGTGGCTATCCGCAGGAGATGCCCCCTGCGCGGACACAGCACGGGGAAGGTGCGGGGCCAGCGCAGCGGGCCCCTCCCCTGTCCCGATCAAAGCCCGTCGACAGCCTTGCTGACCATCACGTTGACCGAGACGCGGCGGTTCTGCGCGCGGCCTTCGGGCGTGCTGTTATCGGCCAGCGGATTGGCGGTGGCCATGCCGGTGGGGGTGAGCATGCGGAAGGGCTTCCAGCCGCAAGCCTGCTGCAGATGATTGACCACGCGCGCGGCGCGCTGTTCGCTCAGCCGCTGGTTGACCTCTTCACTGCCAGAGGAATCGGCATAGCCGACGACCAGCATGACGGCATTCTTGATGCCCTGCGCCTGCGCCGCGGCGTTGCAGAGTTCGGCCTTGCCGTCCGGCGTCAGCGTGGTCTTGCCAGAAGCAAACAGGACGTTGGTGGTGGTCTTGATGTTGTATTCGTCGATATCGCCGAACCGGCCGCGCAGCGCCTCGGTCATGGCGCGCACTTCGGCGGTGGCGGCGCTTTGTTCTTCAAAGCCCTGCTTCGTGCCGCTTCGAATCATGTTGGCAATCTTGAGATCCTTGTCCTTGAGCTGGATCTCGCTCGCCATCAGGGCATCGCCCGATTGCAGGGTCCGCACGGTGACAGGGAGGCCATTGAGCAGCGCATTGGTGGCCAGCTGCTGGCGGCTAAGGCCGAACAGGCCCTTGCTCGACCGGATTTTCGTCAGATCATTGACATTGACGATGGTCTTCGTGCCATCATCGGAGGTGACCTCCATCCGATCGGCGCTGCGGCGCGAAATGATGCCCTTGATGTCTGGCCCCTTGGGCAGCGTGGCGGGATCACCCATAGCGGGAGCAACCGAGGCGCGGATTTCAGACGTGGCGGGGGGCTGCTGGGTCTGATCGACGGGCGGGAGTTCCTGCGCGCTGGCAGCACCAGACAGCGAAGCCGTCAGCGCGGCAGCGAGAACGAGGCCGGTCTTTCCCGGGACAAAGGCACGCATGGGGTTCCTCCTTAAAACTCTGTCATGACGCCGCGCGGGGCCGGGCGGGCGGAGCCGACAGCTTGCGCTGCAAGGCTATGCAGCGCAGCCAAGAACGGCAACGGGTTAATCCCTGCTGGAGCAGGCTTTCTGCCACCTGAACAGATCGCTTCAGGTGGAACGTGGCAAGGCTGCGCCGTGCGGGTGCTGCGGCAGACCGTTGCGGGCACAGGCAAGTGGCCGAAACCGCAAGATTTCCTGCTAGCGGCAGGCGGGGGCGCAGACGCGATCAGACGAGTTCGCGCACATCCGTCAGCCGCCCCGTGACCGCAGCAGCTGCGGCCATGGCGGGAGAGACGAGGTGGGTGCGCGCGCCCGGACCCTGACGGCCGACGAAGTTGCGGTTCGAGGTAGAGGCGCAGCGCTCGCCTGCCGGGACTTTGTCGGGGTTCATGCCGAGGCAGGCCGAGCAGCCCGGCTCGCGCCATTCAAACCCGGCGGCGACGAACACCTGATCGAGGCCCTCTTCTTCGGCCTGGCGCTTGACGAGGCCCGAGCCGGGCACGACGATAGCCCACTTAACGCCGGCAGCCTTGGCGCGGCCCCTGAGCACAGCAGCGGCGGCGCGCAGATCCTCGATCCGGCTGTTGGTGCACGAACCGATGAACACGTTCTGGATCTCGACCGAAGACAGCGGCTGACCGGGCTGGAGGCCCATGTATTCAAGGCTGGCGCGCGCGGCAGCTTGCTTGGACGGATCGGCAAAGCTTTCCGGCGCGGGGACGAGGCCGGTGATCGGCAGCACGTCTTCCGGGCTGGTGCCCCAAGTTACGCTGGGGGCGATATCCGCCGCGTTGATCACGATGGTCTTGTCGTACTTCGCGCCCGCATCGGTGGCGAGGCTGCGCCACCACGCCACGGCCTTGTCCCATTCCTCACCCTTCGGCGCATAAGGGCGGCCCTTGAGGTAGGCGAAGGTCTTGTCATCCGGCGCGATGAGGCCCGCGCGCGCGCCGTGTTCGATCGCCATATTGGAGACGGTGAGGCGGCCTTCGATGGACAGATCGCGGATCGCCTGGCCCGTATATTCGATGACATGGCCGGTGCCGCCCGCTGCACCGAGCACGCCGGTGATGTGGAGCACGAGATCCTTGGCCGAAACGCCAGGGAGCAGCGCGCCTTCGATGCGCACTTCCATGGTCTTGGACCGCTTGAGCAGCAGGGTCTGCGTGGCGAGCACATGCTCCACCTCGCTCGTGCCGATGCCGAACGCCAGCGCGCCGAGGCCGCCGTGGCAAGCGGTATGGCTATCACCGCAGACAATGGTGGCGCCGGGGAGCGAAAAGCCCTGTTCCGGCCCGACGACGTGGACGATGCCCTGCTCTGCATCGGCATCGCCGATATAGCGGATGCCGAAGGAAGGCGCATTGGCTTCGAGCGCGGCGAGCTGCGCGGCGCTTTCCAGATCGGCAATCGGCACGCGCGCGCCACTGGCATCGCGGCGGGCCGTTGTGGGCAGATTGTGATCGGGCACGGCGAGCGTGAGATCGGGGCGGCGCACCTTGCGGCCCGTAAGGCGCAGGGCCTCGAACGCCTGCGGGCTCGTCACTTCATGGACGAGGTGGCGATCAATGTAGACGAGGCTGGTGCCATCGTCGCGGTCTTCCACGACATGAGCGGCCCAGATCTTTTCATAAAGCGTGCGGGGTGCGGTGCTGTTCATGCAGCGCGGGTTAAGCGCGCACGGGGTTCATATCAAGCGGGAATGGCAGCTCGCACGCAGGATAAGTAGGCAGAAACGGGGAGGGGTAGGATCGGGGGGCAGGCTGGCGGCGTGCCCCCTGCCCCCGTCTCCCCCACGGCCGCGATCAGAGCAGATCGAGACCGGTGTGGAAGGGTTCGGACGCCGCATAGTGCACGACATCACTGGCCGTATCGGGCGCGGCAGGATCGGCCACCGGGGCGGTATTGTTGCGCTCGAACGGCAGGGGATCGGTGGAGCGCCCGGGCGTATCGCCCATCGACGTAGTGGCATAGATGAGCGGATCATCGGGGTTCATCGTGTAGATCACGTCGTCCGGCACGGGATCGCCTGCGCCGTCCGTGGTTTCCTCCTTCACGGTGCCAGTATCTTCGGTGCCGGTGTCTTCGGTCACAGTGACGGTGTCTTCGAACACGATGTCCTTGTCGATGATGATCAGGCCATCATCGCTGCTGCCTTCGCTTTCGCCCGTGGTTTCGCCATCGAACGTGCGCCATTCGGGCTTGGGATCGACCGGGCGTCCGGGGTTTTCTTCGCCCGTCGCTTCTTCGCCCGTCGCTTCTTCGCCGAGATACGTGATGAAGATGTCGCCATCGTCCTGCACGTCGCTGACGCCAATGACCGGGAAACCTTCGGTGGCAGTTTCGCCAGTGCCAGCGTCTTCAGTGCCGCTGTCTTCGGTGCCGCTGTCTTCGGTGCCGGTTTCGTCGATGATCATGGTGGTGAAGATCAGGTCGTCCTCGCCTGCTGCGCCATCAGCAGCGCCGCTATCCTCAACGGGGACTTCCTCAACGGGGACTTCCTTGACCGGGGCGTCTTCGATGACAGCCTCTTCGACCGGGGCAGGATCTTCAACCAGGATCGGCGTAAGCTCGACCGGATCGATCGCGAAGATCAGCTCTTCGGCCGGAACCGGATCGACTTCAACAATCACGCTACCCTCTTCGGTCACCATTGCGTCCTCCGTTGCGGATCAACTCTCGCCATTCCCGGCTCAAGCCTCGATCCGAATCGCCGTTATTGTCCGTTTCGGACTAATATACTTGTTCTGTTTCTCTCTATCCCACCCGCGCATGAATGCTTTGTGAATGATCGGTTCAGGTTCAGGGTTTCCGGTGAGGGGCTTCCGGCCAAGGCCCCCGTTCATGAAGCCCGCTCATGACCCTTCGGGCGAGAGGCTCGCAAGGCGCAGGCGAATGGGCTATGGTGCGCGTATGATGCAGTTTCTGATCGTGTTCGCGACCGTATGGGCGATGGAGTTCGTTGCCTGGAGCAGCCACAAATATGTGATGCACGGCTTTGGCTGGGCCTGGCACCGCGACCATCACGAACCCCATGACGGCTTTTTCGAGCGCAACGACCTGTACGCGGTGGTCGGCGCGGCGATGTCGATCAGCGGATTCATGGCGGGCAGTCCGCTCATCGCGGGCGAGCATGCCTGGTGGCCGGCCACGTGGATCGGCATCGGCATCCTGATCTATGGCATCATCTACACGCTGATCCACGATGGCATCATTCACCAGCGCTGGTTCAAATATGTGCCGCGCAAAGGCTATGCCAAGCGGCTGGTGCAGGCGCACAAGCTGCACCACGCGACGATCGGCAAGGAAGGCGGGGTCAGCTTCGGCTTCATCATCGCGCTCGATCCCGCAAAGCTGAAGCAGGAACTGCGACGCCAGCGCGAAGCAGGCATCGCGGTAGTGCGCGACGCGGTGGAATAAGTGGGCAGCATCAAAAGGGTCGATAAATAGCGACAGTCGCTATTTATTCCCATTTTTCGAACCCCTGCTTATTCCTTTCGGGTCCATATCCAGGTGCCGGTGATGGCCATGACTGCCAGCGGGATCAGCACCCAGGGCCATCCGGCGACAAGACCGGTGATCAGCACGCTGAACGCCATGGCGATCAGCGCGGCCCATTTGGCGCGGCGGGGAATGGCGCGGCGTGCGCGCCAATCGCGCAGCACCGGGCCATAGCGCGGATGCGCGAGCAGGCGCTGCTCCCACACCGGATTGCCGCGTGCAAAGCAGAACAGCGCGAGCAGCAGAAACGGCACCGTGGGCAGCAAGGGCAGCACCGCGCCAATCGCGCCGATGCCCACGAATGTCAGGCCAGCCGCCGTCCAGATATGACGGCGCACCCGGCTACCCCGCGATCCGGGCGGCGTGTTCGCGCACCAGCGCAATCATGTTGGGCACGCCTTGGGTGCGATTGCTGGAAAGCTGGTTCTTCAGATCGAACGGCGCCAGCCGCGCCGCGATATCGGTTTCGGCCACCAATTTTGCAGGCTGATCCTGCACTGCGGCCAGCACGAGCGCAACGATGCCCTTGGTGATCGCGGCATTGCTGTCTGCCAGGAAATGCAGCGCATCGCCTGCTTGCGCCACCGGATAGACCCAGACGCTGGCCGAGCAGCCGCGCACCAGCGTGGCATCGGTTTTCAGCGCATCGGGCATAGCTTCAAGCTTCCGGCCCAGATCGATCAGCAGCCGGTAGCGTTCGTCTGCATCGAGGAATTCATATTCTTCGAGGATATCGTCGAGGTGGCTCATGCGCGGGGGACATAGCGGATTGGATGGTGGGGGCAAGACGGTAGAAGGTCAGTAAGAAGTCCCCCTCCGTCAGCCCTGCGGGCTGCCACCTCCCCATTTGTGCTTCGCAAAAAATGGAGAGGGAAGACGAAGGCTTTTCATTTCCTCCCCATTTTCGTCAAAGACGCAAATGGGGAGGTGCCGGAGCGAAGCGGAGGCGGAGGGGTTCTTGCCTAAAGATCGACGCCCGCCGCGATGGCTTCCAGCTTGCGCAGGCGTTCCTTGATGTCGCTGAGGTCGATCATGCCGAGTGCCGAGACGGTGCCGGGTTCGCCGATGCGGGCACGCTGGAGATCGAGCCAGCCGTTCCAAGCGGTGAGCGCGGTGCGGGCAAGGATGGCAAGACCGACAAGGGCGGCTGCGGCGAGGATGGCGGCGGTAAGGAGAGGCATGGCAGGCTCCTTTCGGGCTGGATCACTATTCGCGCAGGGCTTCGATATCCTGCGCAAGGCGCTGGGTGCCCCGTTCATCGGTGAGGATGCGTTCGAGGACTTCGACGCGCTTCCTCAGTTCGATGACTTCGCGTTCGCGGGCGGGGTTGGCGGGCAGAGCATCGGGCTGGCCCGCAAGCGGATGTCCGCTGCGGTAACGGGCGCTGCGCAAGTTCGCCCAGGCAAGGATAGCGACGATCGCGACGATGGCGCTCCAGAAGCTCATGGATCAGTCCTCAGGTGATGGGTTCGGGTTTGCGGATCAGTTGGCCGGGGCGGTGCGCAAATCTTCGATCTGACCGGCCAGCACAGCGGCGTCCTGCCCTTCGCGGTCGGTTGCGATGCGTTCCAGCACGCGGACGCGCTGTTCCAGCTTTTGCGCCTGCGCTGCAAAGTGCGCGGCCTGATCGGCGCTGTCCTTTGCTGCGAGTTCGAGCTTGCGTTCCTTGAAGGCAAGGCGGCGCTTGTAGACATCGGCAAAGACCCCGAGGATCGAGACGATCCCGATCATCAACGCGGCAAGGGCGATGGCATCTGCAGCGTTCATTGCTTTGTGCTCCGGTTTTCCAGCGCCGGATCGCGCAGGGCTTCGATCTGGCTGGCGACGTCATAGCTCTTGTCGGTGACGATGGCTTCGAGGACGCGGACGCGTTCTTCGAGCGTGGCGGCGCGGGCCGCGGCCTGGGCGTTGGTTTCCGAAAGGGCCTGCGCGCGGATTTCCTCGATCTTGCGCTGGTGCGAAGTCCAGATCGCGATGATCGGGATCAGCAGCGCCAGCACCGGGATCATCAAGGCGAGTGTGCCGTTATCCATTGGTGTATTCCCCCCTTAAAGGCGATCAACTTTAGGCGATCAACGCAGCTTTTCGATCTCTGCCGAAAGGCGCGGATTGCCCGAGACGTAGAACTGTTCGACTTCGGCAAGGCGGCGGTCGATATCGCGGAAGGTGCTGCGCACTTCGCGCGCCGTGCGGGCTGGCGACTGGCGCACGCCCTGCCAGAACTTCTGCTCTTCCCGATCCGCATAGAGCCGGGGCGGCTTCTTGTCGGCCAGGAAGCCCAGCGCGAAGTAGATCAGGAAGGGCCAGCCCATCGAAAAGGCGAGGACGATGAAGGCAAGGCGCACCCACAGGACATCGATCCCGGTGTAATCAGCAATCCCGGCGCAAACGCCCATGAACTTGCCATTGACCTTGTCACGATAGAAGCGGGTGTGCTGGGGCAGGTGATTGCTCATTTGGAAATCCCCCTCTGCTGGCCCACCATCCGGTCGAGCTCACGCAATTTCTGGTTGTCGGTTTCTAGATCGTGCTGGATGCGGGCCGGGCGGAACTCGGGATTGTCGGCCGCGACAAGGCGCTCAACCGTGTCCATGCGTTCATCGAGGCGGCGGGCGAGCTGATAAAGCTCCTCCAGCAGCGCTTCATCGCCCGAGGTGAGCGTGGCAGCGGTTTTCCAGCGGGTGATATAGTGCAGGACTACCCAAGGCAGGCCGACAAAGATGCCGAGAATGGCGGTGAGCGGAACAACGACGTCTTCCATACCTCAACCCTCCTTCTTGCCCGCGTCCAGCGCGCGCTTCATCGCTTCGAGTTCCTCGTCGACCTTGTCCTGCCCCGCCAGCGCAGCGATCTCGTCGGCAAGGCCCGGCTGCTGGCCATCGGCAAGGCTGAGCGCATCGGCGCGGCCTTCGGCATAATCGACGCGGCGTTCGAGCTGATCGAAGCGCGAGAGCGCCTCATCCACCCGCTCGCTGGTCATCAAAGTGCGCAGGCGGACGCGGTTTTCGGCGCTTTCGAGGCGCGCGGCAATCGCGGTCTGGCGGCTGCGGGCCTCGCGCAGGCGGGTCTGCAGCTTTTCGATGTCTGCTTCATAGGCGCGCATCGAATCATCGAGCACCTTGATCTCGCTGGCGAGCTGCGTGCCCATGTCGGTGGCCTTGTTCTTTTCCACCAGCGCGGCGCGGGCAAGGTCTTCGCGGCCCTTGGACAGGGCGAG
>JAIXYF010000212.1 GCA_027490345.1 Novosphingobium sp. | reverse complement strand
GCAGACCATGGCCATAGACCGGATCGACACCAGGCGCGCCCAGATCCTGTGCGCTTTCCAGAATGATCTTGGCCACATCGCGGGGATAGTTCTTGAGCCAAGGCCAGCGATCCTGGATCAGGGCAATGGCCCCGGCCACCAGCGGCGCGGCAAACGAAGTGCCGGACATGCGCGTCACGCCGCCATTGCCATCGGACACCAGCAGCATTTCGCCGGGCGCGACAAGGAAGCGGTTCATCAGCAGACCGCTTTCCTTGAGGTAGTCGGTTGTCTGGAAGCGCGCATCGTCCTTGTTCCAGACCGAGGTGTTCTTGCATTCGCCGCTATCGGTGATGCAGGCAGTGCCGGGCCGGTTCGAGAAGGCCGAAATCTGCCCCAACGGATCGACCGAACCGACGATCAGGAACGTGCTTTCGAGCGCGCCGTTCATTTCGATGTTGGCGTGCTGGGTGGAGCCGTCATTGCCCGCAGCGATGACGTAAATCGTCCGGTCCTTGAAGCCATCGACTTCGGAGCGCTTGAACACATCGCGCCATTCCGCCGGCAGGGTATGGCCCGGAACGCCCAGCGAGAGATTGATCACCGAGGCGCCGCGCTGGCCCACTTCGGCAATTCCGCGCGTCACATCGTTCCAGCTTGCCGTGAAGGTGCTGTCGAACGGATTGAACGCGGCAATCTGTGCGCGCGGGGCAATGCCCATCACGCCGCGGCCATCGTGCGAACCGACGATGAGGCTGCCGACAGCGGCACCATGCGCGTTATCTACATTCTGATAGCCGCCCGAATAGATCACCTTGGAGCGGACATCGGCATCACGCGCGGCAAAGAAATCAACCAGCCCGATCACCACGCTCGTGCCGCTACCTTGAACCTGCGTCAACGCCGGGGTCCAATTCACCGCATTCATCCAGTGGTCGTAACGGTCGAGCCCCGAATAGTTCATGACCGTATCGTACCAATCGAGCACGAGCATGCTGCGATCAAACGCATCGTGCGCCGCCAGGGTGCTCGGCTTGGAAAGGTCAATCTTCCACTTGGCGAGGAACGGCGTTTCAACCTCGGTAGCAAAGCTCTTGCCCGTCCGGGCGCGCACTTCGTCGCCCCACTGCTTTTCCGAATGGCCGATCAGTTTGCGGATCAGCTTGACCACATCCTTGAAATCACCGCTGGCCTGCGCCGCATTCCAGCTTGCCGCAGTTTCCTTGCCAAGCGGCAGGTAGGCATCGGTAAAGCTGCTGATCTGCGTGATCTTCGGGTCCAGCTCGCCCGAAGGCGGGGTAAGATCGCCCCAGAACGTGCGGATGCGCCCCTTGTAGGGATCGATATCGCCTTCAAACGTGCGGATGCGGCCTTTAGACGGGTCGATCGGCCCTGCCAGGCTCTCGATATGGCCCAGATGCGGGGCCAGATCGCCGGTGAAGGTGCGGATCCGGCCCTTGAGCGGATTGACCCCGCCCGATGCCACAGCGCTGCTGCCATAGGATGCCAGCGGCCCGCCCATGGCCACGATCGGGCGCGCAGCGGAAGGAGCGGGGGCGTTAGAAACAGCGTTGTCGGGCGCTTGAACCACCGCTCCAGCATCGGGCGCTGTCTGCGCGTGGGCCGGATGGGGCGATGCCAGCGCCGCTGCCAGCGCGAGCGCGCTGCCAAAGCCGGTCTTGCTGCAATATCCGCGCATTCCATGCCCCCTGATGGCACCTACGGCCACGCGGTCTTCTAAGGGTTTGCACTTAAAGCCCGTGCTAAGAAACGGGCTTAACAGGGCCCATCCGGGCAGGCTTAACACCGCGCTAACGCCGCGCCGCCGCCGGATTGACCAAGGGCTTTGCCAAGGACTTGGCCAGGCTTCCCGCGCCACTGAATGTGGCGAGAAAGCTAAGCAGCTTGTTCGGTGCAAGCGGATGAGAAATAAGGTAACCTTGCGCCAGATCACAGCCCATGACCTTGAGCAGCGCGAGGCTCAACTGATCATCAACCCCTTCTGCCGTAACTCGCATTTCCAGCGCGTGCGCCAGATCGATCGTAGCCCGCGTGATCAGCGGATTGCGGTTACTGCTGCTGAGCTTGGCAATGAACGTCTGATCGATCTTGAGTTCGCTGGCAGGCAGCCGCTGGAGGTATTCCAGCGATGAAAGGCCCGCGCCAAAATCATCGATGGCAATGGCGATTCCCGCCTGCGCGAAACGATCAAGGTTGGCGATGGCCAGCTCCGGATCAGCAATGACCGCCGTTTCGGTGATCTCGATCCCGATCCTCGATGGTGTCTGCGCGATGAGGGCCAGCACGTCATCGGCAAAGGCCGCGTCGGCCAGAAGCCCGCCGGAAACGTTGACGAACACCAGCAGATCATGCCCGGCGGCACGAAACTGTTCGTTGTCCGCAATGGCCTTGCCAAGGGTCCAGCGCGTCAGCTGCTTGATCGTGCCGGTCTGTTCGCACAGCGTAATGAGATCGCCGGTATTGACCGCAACCCCGTCCGCGCGGCTCCATCGCAGCAGCGCCTCTGCCGAAGAAATCGTGTTCGCACGAAGATCCAGCTTTGGCTGATAAGCCAATGCCACTTCACCATTTTCAAGACCAACCCAGAATTTCTGCAACAGGTCCAGCCGGTTCAGATCGCGGCTCTCGGGCCGATCCGCAGGGTACGCGGCAGGATCAAGCAGGCGCGCCGATGCGCTGTCATGCCACAGTCCGTCAGGGCCCAGGATCGCGCTGCGAGTGGTGAGACTGAAAGCTATTCCCGCATACGTCGTCGTCTCGGCCAGAGCGGCGCAGACAAGGCTTATCTGGCGTTCGGTCTGCGCCGCCGCATTGCCGTGCAAGGTCAGCGTGATCGCGCTGTCGCCCACCACGGCGGGCTTTGCCAGCGCGGCGCGTTCGGCAATCTTGCGCGTCAGGCATGCCAGCAGCCCTGCCGCGACCTGTTCGCCGAGGAGATTGCGGATCGCGGCAAGCTCGGCCAGCTCGAATCGCACGCAGCGCAAGCCCGCGCCGACCTCGCTCCCGCCAACCTTGATCCCGCCAACCTCGATCCTGTCGGCCGAACGCGCGGGGGCTGACCGGCTCTTCCCCAGACGCAGCAACGCGATTCCTGCCGCTATCGCGGCGAGCGCCGCGGCAGCAGAGGAGACGGCCAGCATATCTGGAATCCCGGTTAACATACCACGGCGCTACCCGCTGCGCATAAAGATCATGTTAACTGGTCAACGACCTGATCCAGGAAGCCCCGTATTCGCGGCCTCGGCCTCGTGGGCAGCACGGGGCGCCGGGCCGAGCGCACTCGCTTGATACGATACTTCATTTCCAATATACAGGAAGTATGGAATCAAAGCGCGCCGTTACCGCCCTGTCTGCGTTGGCCCATGAAAGCCGGCTCGCAGCGTTTCGCCTGCTGGTGAAGGCGGGCAAGCAAGGCATGGCGGCAGGCGTGCTGGCCCGCACACTGGGCGTCTTGCCCAACACACTCTCGGCCAATCTTGCGATCCTGAGCCATGCCGGGCTGGTAGAAAGCCGCCGGGCCGGCAAATCGATCATCTACACCGTCCGCTACGGCGAAATGACCGCGCTGCTGCAGTTCCTGATGGAGGACTGCTGCGCTGGAAGCTCGGACATCTGCGCGCCGCTGGTGGACATTGCGCTCAACTGCGGCTGCGAAGAGGAAACCACCCTTCATGTCTGAACATCTCCCCGGCCTGCTGGTGCTGTGCACAGGCAATTCTGCGCGTTCCATTCTGGGCGAAGCCATGCTCGCCGCGCGCGGTGCGGGCCGCCTGCGTGCCTATAGCGCCGGGAGCAAGCCCAAGGGCGTGCCCCATCCCGGTGCACTGCGCCTGCTGGCGCGGCGCGGGATCGATCCGGCCCCGTTCGCATCGAAAAGCTGGAACACGTTAACCGCGCCCGGCGCCCCGCGCATCGATGTGGCCATCACCGTGTGTGACAATGCCGCCCAGGAAACCTGCCCGGTCTTCATCGGCGCGCCCGTCAAGGGGCACTGGGGCCTGCCCGATCCGGCCGATGCCAGCGGGAGCGAGGCCGAAATCGACGCTGCGTTCGAGGCCACCTGGCAAGCGCTGGAGGCGCGGGTTGGCGCGCTTCTGGCCGCCCGGTTCGAGGACATGCCCGCACACGAACTGGCCGAATTCCTCACCACGATCGGCACCATGGGCGGCGCGGCATGAACCGCGCCGCGTGGGCCGAGGTGATCGGCAGCTTCTTCCTGTTCTGCACGGTGATCGGCTCGGGCATCATGGCCGAAACGCTGGCGGGCGGAAACACCGCCGTCGCCTTGCTTGGCAACACCGCCGCGACCGGCGCGATGCTGTTCGTGCTGATCACGTCGCTGGGGCCGATTTCGGGCGCACACTTCAATCCGGCGGTCACGCTCGTCTTTCGCCTGCGCGGTGATATCGCGGCGCGCGAAGCTCTGTGGCTGGTTGCCGGGCAGCTTTGCGGCGGCCTAGCCGGTGTCTGGGCGGCGCATGTCATGTTTGCGCAGCCTATCCTGCAGCTTTCGGACAAAGTGCGCAGCGGCACGGGTCAGTGGGCCGGTGAATTCATTGCCACGTTCGGTCTCGTTTTCGTGATCCTCGGCACGATCCGCCATCGCCCTCAGGCGGTTCCTGCCAGCGTCGCCCTTTATATCGTGGCGGCCTACTGGTTCACCTCGTCAACCAGTTTCGCCAACCCCGCCATCACGCTGGCCCGCGCCTTGTCCGATACGTTTGCGGGCATCGCCCCGGCCAGCGTACCCGCCTTCATCGCGGCGCAGTTTGCAGGCGCGCTTGCCGCCCTTGCTGCGGGCGCAATGCTCTTCCCTCGAGAGGAACCGGCGCAATGACTGCTACGCCATTCTCCCGCCTGCGCCCCCTGTCCGAGGCCGGCCACCTTCCGGCGCTGCGCCCCGCCTATGCTCATCAGCGCCCTGCTCTGGGCCTTGGCCCGCTCGATTCGCCGCCGCGCATCCTGCTGCTGTATGGCAGCCTGCGCGAACGCTCCTATTCGCGTCTGGTGGTCGAAGAGTCGGCCAGGCTGCTGCAATTCTTCGGCTGCGAGACCCGCATTTTCGATCCGTCCGATCTCCCGCTGCCCGATCAGATCGCGAGCGATGATCATCCGGCGGTTCACGAACTGCGCGCGCATTCGCTCTGGTCCGAAGGGCAGGTCTGGTGCAGCCCCGAGCGGCACGGCCAGATCACCGGGATCATGAAAACCCAGATCGATCACCTGCCGCTCGCCTACAAGGGATTGCGCCCCACGCAAGGGCGCACGCTGGCGGTGATGCAGGTCAGCGCAGGCTCGCAGTCGTTCAACTCGGTGAACACCTTGCGCCTGCTGGGCCGCTGGATGCGGATGTTCACCATCCCCAACCAATCCAGTGTGGCCAAGGCCTATGAAGAGTTCGACGCCGCTGGCCGCATGAAGCCTTCGGCGTACTACGAGCGCATTGTCGATGTTTGCGAGGAACTGGTCCGCTTTACGGTCCTGCTACGCCCGCACGGCGAGCAGCTGGTGGATCGCTACTCCGAAAGGATCGAAGCGGATCGCCCGGTCAGCGCGGCAGACGCGATCCTGCGCACGGTTTAATTCGCCTTGTGCGTGGGCAGCTGCGCCACGGGAGGCCCTCCGCGCTGCTCTGCCTTGCTTTACACCGAACGAACGAATGCGAAAAACCCCTTCACCGCCGCCAAATGAGCAGCAGGCTGATCAAATGCCGCTCTAGAAATCGGCCCAATCGCTGTCGATCGCTAGGTTGCCATGGACGGCAACGCGAGCGGGGGTGAAGTCTGCCGGGTGCGTCTCGCGCGCAGGCTGCCGGATGGGTGCCAGGGGCTGCAATTGCGGGGCTTGCCCACGTGGCCGTTCCTCACCGATCTTGAAGCTCGCGAAGGCGTTGCTGAGTTGTGATGCTTCCTGCGTCAGATTCTTGGTTGCCGCATTGGTTTCCTCGACCATGGCGGCGTTTTGCTGGGTCATCTGATCCATCGCGCTGATCGCCTTGCTGATTTTGCGCAGCGCGAGGCTCTGCTCGCCCGCCGTTTCGGCGATGGTCGAAATGGATGCGGTTACCGTGCTGACCCGGCTAATGATCGTTTCGAGCGCAGAGCCGGTTTCGTTGACAAGCGAGACGCCGGATTCGACATGGCCGGTTACCGCCGCGACGCGCTGCTTGATAGCATTGGCCGCTTCGGTCGCCCGCAGCGCAAGGGCACGCACTTCGGAGGCGACGACCGCAAAGCCCTTGCCTGCTTCCCCGGCGCGGGCCGCCTCGACCCCTGCATTGAGCGCAAGCAGATTGGTCTGGAAGGCAATCCCGTCGATCATCGTCGTGATATCGGAAATCTCGGCACTGGCGCGCGTGGACGGTGCGGCAACGGCAATTCGAGGATTGGGCCAAGGTGCAGCCGGATGACATTAAGCGCATCCTGTTTCGCCAATGGCAGGCAAGGGTCAGTGAAGCCGAGGCGGCTGTACGTTACGCATGACGCGGCAATCCGGGCGCTGACCCAATTTGGTAAAGCGGAATGGGTGCCGACTGCGCAGATGTACGGCAACCGCAGCGCAAAGCTGCTGCGCGCCTCTCAGGGGCAAATAGAGACGCTGGCCAGAATGCGACGCGGCGGTGAACAGGTCGTGCGTCATATCCACGTTGATAATCGCGGCGGGCAGGCCGTCATTGCCGAGAACGTCCAGACAGGGGGGCAGGCAAATGGAAAAATTGACGATCAATCCCATGAAACCGGAGCGGCTGGCATCGGCCCCGCGCTGCTTGGCGCGGACACGTTAGGGAACGGAGTGCCAATCCCCAGCCGTGAAGGGCCGGAGGCGGTACAGAATGCACGGCGGGACGAATCCCGGAGCGCCTAAGGGTAATCGCAATGCGCGCAAGCATGGAGGCCGATCAGCGAAGGCGATGGCGGCGGCTCGACACCTGAAGGAGCTTCGACGGCTGGTGCGGCAGATTGAGCATTAGCGCACGTAGCAGTCGCCGATCATTAACTTGCCTCTGGCCTTTGGGAATCCCAACAAGTCGTTCGATGGGGAACTGAGAGCAGTGGTCAAAACCACGTGATACTCTGGCCATGACTCCCCGTTCCGGGCGAATGTGAAGGTCGTATAATTTATCGCTGCACCCGATCCGCCTTGGTCATAAATTGCGACCAGCATGAAGCGATCAATGCCCTTTAGATTCACGTAGCCCGAGCCATCATCGGGCAGTTTCAGGCCGTAGGGGATGATCCTGAATCCATCAGTAATGTAGGAATTGCCACCTCTTTCCCCGGCCATGGCGATGTCGATCTCGCCAGTCGGCGTCAAAAGAAAGTCGAACACGTTGCCCGCGTAACCGTCGCGATACACCCCACTTACAGATCCTTCGCCGCTGCCTGCCCCGACGCCTTTGACGTTCCAGCACTTCACAAAGCGAGTGCCAGAAACATTGCTTTCCATTACTGGCATTGCAGGTGCTACGCTACCACGGCCAACCCACACCCCTGATTGAAATAGCCCGGCATAAATGCAGGTCGGGACGAGAATGATCGCAGCCCCAATAGCCGCCAGGACGCTGAAACGCGATGTCAGCGCGTGCTCGATTGGTGGCGGGACAGGGCCGAACTTGTTTTCAGTTCGATCCCCGCGCCACATCCCGACCAACAGAGTTGGAATGAGAGCCACATAGCCAATGACGCCATTGAGGTCGGCAGTGTTGAAGGAGTTATCAAGCTTCCAGCGATAATCATTATACGCACTGCCACCCGCGATGATTGCAACGGGCAGGGCGATGAGCGCCACAATCGCCCAATAGCCTCTCAGTCCAAAATCGTGAAGTCGCCGCACGTAAGCCGAAACAAAGCCGACGATGCAAAACATCGCGAGGATTATCGCTCCAACAAAGTAGACCTCGCGTAAGCTTTTTGTGGACGACGCCAAAAATGAACTAAGGGGCCAAAATATAAGAAAAATCACGCCAATCAGAATTGCCGTGCGGAGAGAAAGAGTTGCCAATGCCATGCGCCCCCCGAACAAGCACGTGTAGCCAGCGGCAATCCCGGTCTTCAATCGTTCCATGTCCGTCGGCATGCCCCTTCCCATGCTATTTTTCAGTTTTCTCGCAGACGTTCAGTCCGCCCAATCCCCCGTCCGGTTTGCACAGATAACCGCACTCATAGTCCCCGGTCATTGCTTCGCCATTTGGATGCCGTCGTTCGGCCAACCGCTCCAGTAGCGCTCGGGCTGAGGTTCTGCACTCTTCAAGTGAGGAAAATCGGCCGATAGGAATATCATCGGCAAGGAACGATGCATTCGGATAAACCCAGCCCTTCCATTGCGGATTATAGTCATCGCAGGCGCTCAGCAGAATTGCTAAACTGAGTAGCCAAGCCCGCTTCATTGTGGTCAACCTTTGCTGCATTTGCCCCGATAAACGTACGTGTCGGTCGCTAAATTGGCAATTTCCCGATATTCCCCGCTTGCTGTCAGCCAGAACATTAGCCCATTTGATGGCAGTGTGGCACGCATGAACGATCCAGAATAAGAGATAACGGGCTCATATGTGTCGCAGCCACCTCCATCTGGATCGCAACGCTGATACCGTCCACTTGTTGGCTCCCAAATCACAACGGGCGTTTTGCCACCTAGCTCACGTCCAACGCAGGTCTTGCTGCCGCAAACGTCTAGTCGCTCTGGCCTGCAGATCATTTTTTCGACGCCGCGCCAAGTATCTGCCGAAACCGGCCTGTTGGCTCGCGACCACTCAATTAAGTCTTTCGCCACATCATCAGGGGATTGGCGGTCGCCAGACGAGCAACCGCCTAATATGCCGGTGGAAATGAGGATGAGCGCGCGGATCATGGCCATACATTGCATTAAGCGTGAATGGATCGCCAGCCTCAATCGGTTGGGCTCTATTCAATTCTGATTGGCCTGCGCACCGGCTCTAGTCCTGAAAAAACGACGCATTCCCTTGCTGCCACCCCGCATTCAATCGAAACTGATTTGCTGCTAGGCTGCGCATTGGATTTGAATGGGAAGCTGCCATCACCGGAGAAGCGCAGAAATGCTGGCTTTTGGGCTGCGAATTGTCGCGTAGGGTGTATGCATGTTTCCAGCCTTTGCCGGGGCGCTTTGTAATCTGCCCCTCCTGACCGATTAACATTTTTTCTGACCGGCAGGGAAGCGCGGCACGCGCCATTTGAGCGGTCTTGTTCGGTGGCGTCTGGCCTTAAGCGAGAGCGCTATACGGGAGCGTTTATGGGAATTTGAGAGTTCTTGTTAATTTTATCAAACAAAATCAAAGGCACTTGGCGGAGAGGCAGGGATTCGAACCCTGGATACGGTCACCCGTATGCCGCATTTCGAGTGCGGTGCATTCGACCACTCTGCCACCTCTCCGCGAAGTGTCGTTGAACCTGCAATAGCAAGGCCCGGTCGAGAGAGCGCGCCGTTAGCGCATGGCCTCGCGCTTGCCAAGGGGAAACATGCCACACGGGCCAGACAATCCACGCCTGATGCGCTGCGGCGCGCTTGTTTCCCGGCGGGAGAGCCCTATATTCGAGAGCATGGATCGAGCGAGTTTCTTTTCGCCCACGGCCGGTCGGCAGATCACGGCTCCCCACGTCTCCCGCGCGCGGTTCGCCATTGGCGATGTCGTGCGCCACAAGCTGTTCGATTTTCGCGGTGTGATCTTCGATATCGATCCCGTCTTCGCCAACAGCGAGGAATGGTACGAATCGATTCCCGCCGAAATCCGTCCCCCGCGCGAACAGCCTTTCTATCACCTCCTCGCCGAGAACGACGAGAACAGCTATGTCGCCTATGTCAGCCAGCAGAACCTGCTGGGCGATGCCGAAGGCGGGCCGGTGGACCACCCTTCGGTGCACGAGATGTTCGACGCCTTCCGCGATGGGCGCTACCGCCTGCGCCGGGGACTTTCGCACTGATCTTGCGCCGCTGATGCAGCGTGCGGCAAGCCCTGCGCCGGTGGCGAAGGGCTTCCCCGCCTTCAGGCCTTCAGCTTCCAGCCTGACTGGAAGATATAATAGATCACCACCCAAAGCACGAGATTGAGCACGCCCAGCCCGATCGCGCCGTGGAGCACCGCCTCGTTGGTCGTGCCGATATCGCTTTGCCCCAGAAAGCCGAAGCGGAAGCCTGAAATCACGTAGAAAATCGGGTTGAACCGGCTCACCGTCTGGAAGGCGGGCGAAAGATTGCTGATGACGTAGAACGTGCCCGAAAGCATCGACATTGGCGTGATCACGAAATTGGTGATGGCCGCGTTGTGATCGAACTTTTCCGCCCACAGCGAAGTGAGCACGCCGATCAGCGCCAGCAGGATGGAACCCATCAACCCGAACCAGATCACCGCCCAGGGGTGCTGCACCGTCAGATCCACACCCGGCCAGAACAGCATCGCACCCGCCACCGCCAGGCCGACCAGGATCGCCCGCGTGACCGCCGCTGCCACCAGCGCGAGGATCAGCTCTGCATTCGAAATTGGCGGCATCAGATAATCGATGATCGTGCCCTGGATCTTGCCGACCAGCAGCCCGAAGCTCGAATTGGCGAAGGAGTTGTTGATCATGCCCATCGCGATAAGGCCCGGCGCGACGAACGTGGCAAACGGCACGCCCAACACCATGCGCCCGCCGCCATTGGCCCCGCCGCCCAGCGCCAGCGTGAAAATCATCAGATAGAGCAGCGTGGTGACCGCCGGAGCCCAGATCGTCTGGGTGTGCACCTTGAAGAACCGGCGCACCTCCTTCATATAGAGGGTCCACAGCCCCAAGCGATTGATGCTGCGGAAGCG